>JAFGFC010000094.1 GCA_016931325.1 Spirochaetota bacterium
AGGAGGGATAGGATTCGACCAAGGCTCCGCCATCTGGGATAAAAAAGAAAATGAAAGATTATTTACATAAAGCTAACGTGTTGCTCGAAGTCTTACCCTACATCAAACAGTTTCACAACTGTATTGTGGTGATCAAGATCGGCGGCGAGCCCATGATCACAGACGAGCTGAAAGAATTTATTGCGCAGGATATTGTTCTGATGAAATATGTCGGAATAAAACCCGTGATCGTGCATGGCGGCGGCAAGCAGATAACCGATCTCATGCACAAGCTGGGTAAGAAAAGCGTCTTTATAGACGGATTGCGTGTAACGGACAAAGAGACCATGGACATAACCGAGATGGTGCTCACCGGCATGATCAACAAGGACCTGGTCGGGCTGATCAATCATCACGGCGGCAAGGCCGTAGGCATCTCCGGCCGGGACGCGCATCTGATCGAAGCCAGCAAGATAAAAGTTAAAAAGACGGATTACGGGTTTGTCGGTGAGATCAAAAAGATCAATCCCACGATCATTCACAGCTTGATCGAGCAGGGTTTCATCCCGGTCATCTCGCCTGTGGGTATGGGTGAGGACGGCGACGCCTACAATATCAACGCGGATATTGCCTCCGGCGAGATCGCCTCTGCCATCAAGGCGTTGAAATTGATCATGCTGACCGATGTCAGGGGTATCTATAAAGGCAAAGGCGACAAGAAAAAGTTCTTATCAACCATAACAAAAAAAGAGATCGCTTCGTTCATCAAGCAAAAGATCATCCAGGGCGGCATGCTGCCCAAGGTGAAAGCCTGTCTGTCTGCCCTGCAGTCCGGTGTAAGCAAGACGCATATCATTGACGGCAAGATCCCTCATTCTCTGCTTTTGGAAATCTTCACCGAAGCCGGCGTCGGGACGGAGATTATTAACAAGTAACCACGGTATCCACCATAGTGGAGCGAGGTTGCCCCGTTCGAGGTTCGACTCACAGGAAGTGAGTCGGGTCAAATCCGCTCCCCTGCAATTCCATGAATTGCGGGGATTTAATCCCGGAAAATCTCCGATTTTCACGGGACAGGAAGGCTGGGATTTGACCAACCGTTCTACGTGCGAAGTTCAATGCACAGGAGGTGCATTGGGTCAAATCCATTCCCTTGCAATTTGGCCCTCTGGAATTTCTTCGAAATTCCGAGGATTTAGTCCTGGGAATCCTTCGGATTCCACAGGAAAAATTTCTCGGGGTAATCTCTATTATATTTCTTCAATCCCCCCTAAAAAAACACTGGACATAAGCTTTGAAACAGGGTATTGTGGGAAAATACCAAGACTATTTCTTTGAGGCTTTTATGATCTGTTTTACAATTTTAGGATGCAATGTTTTTCCTTTATGAAAAGGAATTATCATCCTGGTCTTATCTTTTATGTAAATACGATGACTCCCTTTTGTACGTATTAATTTAAAACCGGATTTTTCTAATAATTTCTCTGCTTCATCCGGAGTAAGTCGGGGAAGTTTAGGCAACTTTGATCTCCATAGTCGTGGTAAGGATCTCTTTACTCAGCATTTGTTTGGCTTCTTCAGGAGAAAGGGTCTCAATATAAAGATCAATGGCTTCTTTTATGTTGGCAAGAGCTTCATCAATGGTATCACCTTGTGTATGACAACCTTCCAGTTCCGGGCAGTAGGCAAAATATCCGTTCTCATCTTTCTCAATAATAACAGTCACTTTATTCATTCTTTTCATCCTTATTAATAATATACAATAAAACTATGTATATTTTCCATAAATGTCAAGAAAATTTCATAGTTTGAAATGGGTGACGGTCCGTTACTTGTTACAAAGTTTGTGGTCGAATCCTATCCCTCCTTGTCCCGTGGAATTTCGAAGAAATCCCCGGCCCCGTGAAAATTGAAAATTTTCCGGGGCAAAGTCTCCCGAGAAATCGCATAGCGATTTCCGGGACTTTATCCTGGAAATTTATCGTAGATAAATTTCTCAGGGCCCGAAATCCTTCGGATTGCAGGGGAGGGATTCGACCTGACAAACATCCTGTTTGTCAAAAGTACATGTACCCTTACGGGTATAATAATCTTTAGGTTTTAGGATCGGAAGGTCGAATCCTATCCATCCATGAGAATTTTAACCATCCCACCAACGCGCGGCTTTTTTAATTGACGCTATATTATTAACTTTTACTTGACAATAAAAATAGAGAGGTTAATTTTGGAATTAAAGATTCCAAAATGAGGCTCAAAATGGAATTATATATTCCAAGATCATTTAATGTTCCGAAGCAGAGTTTCTTCCTGTTTGGTCCCAGAGGAACAGGTAAATCAACTCTATTAAAAAAGATATTTAATCAAGCTGTCTGGGTGGATTTGCTAAAGCCCGATCTTTTTCGAAGATATAGCGCCAAACCGGAGTATCTGATAGAGCTGGTAAAAGGAAATCCTGATAATAAATATATTGTTATTGATGAGATTCAAAAAGTACCTGAATTACTGAGCGCTGTTCATCATCTTATCGAAGAAGAAAAAAGTAAGATATTTATTTTAACAGGCTCAAGCGCAAGAAAATTAAAAAGAACAGGAATAGACTTATTATCCGGCAGGGTTATTGTCAGGTCACTTCATCCTTTTTTAGCGTGTGAATTGAAAAATAAATTCAATCTTGAATCTGCCTTGAATATTGGTCTGTTGCCAATCGTTATTACCGCAAAAGATCCTAAAGAAGTATTAGATGCATATATTTCCCTGTACATAAAAGAGGAAGTGCAACTTGAAAGTCTGACAAGGAATATAGGAAATTTTTCGCGATTTTTAGAATCGATTAGTTTTTCTCATGCATCAGTGTTAAATATAAGTAATGTTTCTCGAGAATGTGAAGTTGAGCGCAAAGTTGTTGAAAACTATGTTAAAATATTAGAAGATATACTGTTGGCATACAGGATTCCCATTTTTGCTAAAAAGGCTAAACGATCCTTAATATCACATCAAAAATTTTATTTTTTTGATGCTGGTGTTTACAATACGTTAAGGCCAAAAGGTCCTCTTGATAAACCGGAAGATATCGTTGGTACAGCGCTAGAGGGCATAGTAATGCAGCATTTAAAAGCATGGAATGCTTATAGAGGAAATAAATATCAAATTTATTACTGGCGCACAAGAAAGGGAGTAGAAGTAGATATTATTTTATATGGATCTGAAGGTATATATAGTATGGAAGTCAAGAACACTTCAAAGATTAGGCCGGAAGATATACGTTCACTCCAATCTTTTAAAGAAGATTACCCACAAAGCAAATCGATTTTATTATACCGGGGAAAGGAGAAATTATTGATAAAGAATATTATCTGTTTGCCTTGCGATTATTTTTTGAAAAAGCTGGATCCTGGCAAAGATTTGAAAGAGATTATTTAGATCTATTGAAAGAATGGGGGCGGTGGAGCTGTTGAAAAAGTCGATTATTGGTTTAAAATGTAGGGGTTCGATTTATCGAACCCGTATTTAAAACTTCCTGCCCCGAGAAAATCGGCCCTCTGGAATTTCTTGGACCCCTAGAAATTGCGTAGCAATTTCAGGGGCCAAAGCCCTGGAAATTCTGTGAATTTCTCAGGGAATTCCGAGGATTAAGTCCTGGGAATGCTCCGCATTCCTCAGGAAGATTTTCCGGCCCCGTGGGATTTCTCATTGAGAAATCCCCGGGATTAAGTCCCTGAAATCCTTATAGGATTTCTAGGGAGATTAAATCTCCTTAGGAATTGTCAAAGACAATTCCAAGGACTTTATCCTGGAAATTTATCATAGATAAATTTCTCAGGGCCCGCAATTCATGGAATTGCAGGGGAGCGGATTTGACCCGACTCACTTCCTGTAAGTCGAATAAAGTACTTGCCAACTATTCTATAAAGATTATCTTTTAGACATGTTATCTTTCATCAACAAAATTATTTCATTTTTATATCCCAATTACTGTCAGAAGTGTGATACGTTATTAACAGAGAGTGATCCAAAGGTCTTCTGTCAAACGTGCTGGGAAGAGATCCCTGTTATCAGGGGAACCGTCTGCCGTAAATGTTATAAACCTGTTATTACCCCTAAAGGCCTATGCCGGGATTGCCGGCAGGTTAAACGTTTCAGTTATGACAAGATACGGATACTTGCTTTATATCAGGGAATATTCAAGGAGGCGATCCATCTTTATAAATATCAGAAACGCTGGAGCATGGCGGTTGATTTTTTTCGTCTGCTATCCACGCATATCGATAAAAGCTATATCGAGGAACATGATATGATCGTCCCTGTTCCCCTGTCCCGTGAAAAGAGATTGATCCGCGGGTTTTCACAAACTCTGCTGATCTGCCGTTTTTTATCAAAGTATTATCAGGTCTCACTGGAGCCAAAGATGCTTTTTAAATCCAGAGAGACCCCTTCTCAGAGCACTCTTCCAAAAAAGGAACGGCTTAAAAACATTCTGGGAAGTATTGCTTTCAACAGGAAAAATATACCAAAGATCAAAGGTAAAAAAGTGCTTTTGTTTGATGATGTTTATACTACCGGGGCCACCATCAGAGAGTGTTCCCGGGTGCTGAAGGAGCATGGAGCCCGGCGTGTGAATGTCCTGGCTCTGGCCAGAAGCGTCTGATGAACATGGATGAGATACAAAAAAAAGTAAAGGAACTTGAAACCAATACTGATGTTGGCTTGCTGACGGGGATGGCCGGGATACGACTTGAAAAATATGGAAAGAATATTCTGTATGAGGTTTCTCCTCCGGCTTTTTCGACCGCTCTGGTCCGATCGTTACTTACCGTGGAGAATTTTTTCCTTTTACTCATTGCCGGATATTTTATTTATCTTGAACAGTATATATGGATTTTATATCCGGCCATCTTCCTTTGCTTTTCCACGGGACTTTTATATTCTCAAATTATCAAACTTCATGGTATCCTGAGCCGGCATCTGAAGGAGGTGAAACTGGATTCACGTGTCATCCGTGACAAGAGGGAAAAGATCATTAAAACAGATGAAATCGTTCCCGGTGATATTATCATTGTAAAAAAAGGGGATATCATCCCGGCTGATGTAATGCTTCTGGAAGCAAATGATCTTTTTCTGAACAACGAAAAGACCAGTCATAAAAAGGCAGGAGATGAAGTTTATAAATTTACTTTAATCAGCGCGGGATGGGCCAGGGCGGTTGTTTTAAGAACAGGCAAAGATTGTAAGAATAAAAACATTAAAAGCATTAGCCTTTATCAAAATAATCCCTATTTCCAGAGGGCCAGATTGTATCAGTATATCTTTGATCTGCTTCTGGTCCTGTTGTCCCTCTTTTTATATTTTCAGACCAGGGAGATCTTGATATCCCTGGTCCTTTTCATGAGCGGAGTTACCGTTTCTCTGTTATTTTTTACACAGACCCTTCTTTCATCATTTTTCAATCTGTCACTGGAGGGAGGGATGATCATTAATAATTATCTGCCATTGCTTCGCAAGGCCACGCCGGATTCTTTCCCTCCTCTGTTTATCATAGACCGGCTGGATAATATTTTAAAAGACGAATTTATCGTCAGAAAGATCTACTGCGACGGCCGGTTGTTCGAGGTGACCGGGGATTTTGACAGTCAGGAAGGCCTTTTTTGCCAGAGGGATAAGAGTATTCTCAAAGACGATAACTGGGAACAGATCGATCAAAATCTCTATGAGAATCATAATAACCACAGGTTGAACAGAAAAGTACCCGATCCTTTTGATGCCTTTAAAAGGATCAATGTGAGCAAACACAAAGGTCTTAACCTGTCCCTTCTGATCGGGAAATATACGTCAAGCGGTATCCTTGAAAAGTCTCTTTCAGGCAAGGCTTCCAGCCATGAGCATCCCCTTGATTTCGCTTTTTTAATACTGCATGAAAAGGCCGGGATCAAGGAATCCTGGCATGTCATAAAACAGGATAAACTCGGGTCTCTGGATATTGCCTTTGTCCGGAAAGACAACAAATACTATATCTTTGCCAGGGGCCCCGCGGAGATCGTCATTCAACGATCCCTTTTTCTTTGGGAAAGAGGCAAAGAACAAAATATGACCGTTGAACGAGAAGAGAAACAAAAAGACTTGATCAATCGCATGTCCACCAGATCTCTCAGGGTTATGGCTACGGCTTATCAGAGGTTAAGTGAAAAAACCTTTCAAAAGATGGTAACTTTAAGTGATCCTTCGGTGTATATCAAAGCACTTGTATTGACCTCCCTGATGGGTATCAAGGTCGAGCTGGCGGACCTGTCTGCGTTAAAAGGATCTTCCCGGATCATGGTGGTGAGTGAGGAAAATTATCATCTGGTGGACTATTTATTAAGAAAAGCAGGGATTTGCCGGGAGGATCAAAAAGTCATTACCGCTCAATCCTTTTCCGGCTTGAGCCAGATAGATTACCTGCATATCAAGGATCAGCTGGCGGGTTATGCCGAGTTCGATCAGGAACAAAAAGCCTCTCTGATCAATTTTTTTGCTAAAAAAAACAGTTTGACCTTTCTGATCTCTGATGAAACCGGGGAATATACGAATGGCATCAGGATCCTGAATTCCCGCTGGGCGAAAAGCCAGGACAGATTATCATCAGATATCCTGATCGAAAATGATCTTTTAAAAAAATCTTTTCAGATGGTCCGGATCTTCCAGAATTTTTATTTGAAATTGAAACAGGTCGTCACAGAAAAATTCATCAATAATCTGGCGCGTATCGTGTCTTTCGGATCCTTTCTGTTTTTGATCAAACCATACACGAATCCTAAATTATACAGTCCCTTTATTTTCAGTTTTTATCTTGAATTATTAACGGCGTTCTTCCATAAAAAGGTTTCCGCCAGACCAGTAAAAGGATCATATCATCAAATTTCTTTTTATATCTTTTTCTTTTTTAAACTGATCCTTATTCTTACGTTCATGTGGATAGGGCTTGGTTATATAAAGCCTGCCCATATTTTTACCCTGCTTTTTGTATTGCTCATTCTGGATTTCTTTTTTACCACGGATAATTTTTTTATGGCTTCCCTCAAGGTCTTCCTGATCATGGGGGCCACCTATTTCCTGCCCTTTATGGAGTCTGTCATTGATCTCAAGGTCATCACTCCTCCCCTCATGCTGGCACTGGGTATTTTTCTTTTACTCACCACGCTGAAAAAACGTCTCCTGGCTTGACTTGGAAAAAGATTTTAGTATATTACTTCTGCCATGGAACGAATTTTAATAGCTGAAACAGACCGGGTAGGGGATGTTATATTATCTTTGCCTGTTTTTAAATCCATCAAGAAATATGACCGCAAGATATATGTTGTGGCTCTTGTATCGCCTTATACCAGGGACCTTTTCCGGAATTTCAAGTATGCTGACGGTGTCATAGAGTATTTTGACGGCGATAAAAATTCCCTGGAGAACACCCTTTTAAAAATCCGGTCGCAACAGTTTGACACCGCGTTGATCCTTCATCCGGATAAAAAGGTAGCCAAATTATTGCAGAAAGCCGAAATTAAAAATCGCATCTCATACGGCTGGAAGTGGTATCAGTATCTGTTTACCGATGTGCTGGTTCAGCATCGGTCCAGGAACAGAAAGCATCAGCTGGAATATAATCTTGACCTGTTAAAGTATGCCGGCATTGACGTGCTGGAGAAAAATATAAAACTGGAACCGGATCTGGATGATATCAAATTTGTTAACGGCATTTTACGGAAGAAAAAATTATATAATAAAAGGCTGATCGGCATTCATCCCGGTTCAGGACGATCTTCCCTGAGCCTGTCTGCTGAAAAGTATGCCGAGCTGATCATGCTTTTGAAAAAGAACTATAAAAATACCGAGATCGTGCTGACTCATACGCCACGCGATAAACAGATCATTGACAGGCTGATCTCCACAGTAAAAGCAAGGATACATTTAATGCCTGAGAATCTGTCCCTTACTAACCTGATGGCCCTGCTGTCGAGGTTAAAGGTCTTTATTTCAAACAGCACCGGTCCTCTCCATATGGCTTCCGCCCTCAGGGTTCCTGCCATAGGATTTTATTCTCCTGTCTTCGTGCATTCCCCGAGACGCTGGGGTCCTTACTGGGGTTATAATCTTGTGATAAGACCGGAGGTCAATTGTCCGGAAAAATGGCGATGCAGACTGGAAAAATGCAAATACTACGATTGTTTTCATTCCATTGATTTTAAACCGGTCATCAAATTTGTCGGGGATCATTTAAAGTAAGGATTAATATCTTCAATCTGCCGTTTCAAGTCAACAGGTCTCTGTAGGTCTGGGCTTTTTTCACAATTTTAAATCTGTCATTATCAACCAAAATCTCTGCCGGGAAAGGATGGGCATTATATCGTGAGGCCATGACCATGCCATAAGCTCCGGCTCCTTTGATCGCCAGAAATTCATTTTGATGCACAACAGGTATTTTCCTGTCCCTGGCAAAGAAATCACCTGTTTCACAGATAGGCCCTACAACATCTACCTTGAAGGTTTTTATTGACTTTTTTAAAGGCAGAATTTCATGGTAGGCTGTGTACAGGGTAGGACGAATTAAAGTCTGCATCCCGGCATCAACAATAACAAATTTTTTATTCAGGCTCTGCTTAATATAGCTGATGCGGGTCACAAGGATACCGGCGTTCCCGACAATATAACGTCCGGGTTCCATGATCATTTTCAGATCATGTTTTTTCAAGACCGGAATGATCTTTTTTGCCAGTTTGTGTGGAAGAGACACTTTTTCCTTCTTATAGATGATCCCCAGTCCTCCGCCAATATTAAAATATTCTACCGGGAAGCCGGCCTGACGCAAAGAGGGCACAAGTTTTATCACTTTTTCCAGAGCCTTCTCATAGGGAGATGTTTCTGTTATCTGGGAACCGATATGAAAATGAAGGCCTTTCAGTCTCAGATGAGAACAGGTTCTTAAAGCCCTGATAATTTTGTCTATTTCATAGATCGAAATGCCGAATTTTGTTTCTTTTTTACCTGTGATAATATACTCATGCGTCCTGGGAGTAATATCCGGATTGATACGAACGGCCACAGAGACGGTCTTGTTCATTTTTCCGGCTATGTGGTCCATCAACCGCATTTCCGGTATGGATTCGCAATTGAACATCAGGATACCTGTTTGAATAGCATAACGTATCTCATCAGCGGTTTTACCGACTCCGGCATACACGATCTTTTGAGGTGAGGCTTTAACCTTTTGAGTCAGGTACAATTCCCCGCCGGAAACAATATCAAAACCGGCGCCGGAATTTTTTAAGATTTTCAACACCTCGATATTAAAATTTGTTTTAACTGAAAAACATATCAGGGGGTCTATGGTCTTGAAGGCCTCTTTGATCTGATGAAAGTGACGTAAAATAGTCTTTTTGCTGTAAAGATAAAATGGCGTTTTTACTTTTTCTGCCACATCCAGAAGATTGATGTCTTCGGCATAGAGCACATTATTTTTATATTGAAAATAATCCATATCATCCTTTTATTTTTTATTTAAAAGTATCTTCGCTATTTGCATCTGTTTTTTAATGCTGCGTGTACTGGTCCCGCCATAGGAGATCTTGGACTCTACGGATTTTTTATAATCAAGGATGGAAAAGATATCCTCTTTAAAATCCTTAGAGTACTTTTTGAATTCTTTCAGGTCCAGATCAAATATTTTTTTCTTTTTGTGGATACAGTATTTAATGATACTGCCGGTAATATAATGGGCCTGGCGGAATGGAATATTTTTCTTGACCAGATAGTCGGCTATATCAACAGCCAGGATGAATCCATCCCGCATCTTTTCCTTTATCTTGTCAGCATGAAAAGAGATATGATCGAGCACATCAGCGGTGATCTGGAGCATGGGCTTGATATAGTCTATGGTCTCAAAAAGGATCTTTTTATCTTCCTGCAGGTCCCTGTTGTAACTGGTGGGCAGTCCTTTGAGCAGAGTAAAGATGCCTGACAGGTTACCCAGGATCTTGGACGATTTACCCCGCACCAGTTCAAGAACATCCGGATTTTTTTTATTAGGCATGATACTGCTGCCGGTTGTGAACGCATCAGCGATCTCAACATAATTGAATTCATCCGAGTTGAATATGATCAGGTCTTCGGCCAGCCGGGAAAGGTGCATGGCGACCATGCTGCAACAGAAAATAAATTCAATAATATAATCCCGCTGGGAAACAGTATCCATGCTGTTTTCAGAGATGTGAGAGAATTTTAACAGTCTGGCGAGATATTTTCTGTCAGTGGCATAGTTCACTCCGGCCATGGCCCCGGCTCCCAGAGGCAATACATTAAGCGACATCTGGCTTTTGCGGAATTTATCAAGATCCCGTTGAAATTTGAAAAAATAGGACAAAAAGAAATGAGCCAGAAGGATCGGCTGCCCCTGCTTAAGGTGGGTATATCCCGGTATAATGATCTTTATACTTTTCCGGGATATGGCCAACAGGCTTTTCTGCAAGTTCTTGATCAGGTTGATGATCAGAACGCTTTCGTCTTTCAAATACAGCATCATATCAACAGCCACCTGGTCATTGCGGCTTCTGGCTGTATGGAGTTTTTTCCCCACTTCTCCGACGAGTTTTACCAGATAGCTCTCAATGTTCATATGCACATCTTCGAAATTTTTGCTGAATTTAAATCTGTTTTTCTGAACCAGGTTCATTATCTTGCTCAGGCCATTGATGATCTTTTCGGCCTCCCAGCCTGTGATGATCTTTGTTCTTTTCATCATCAGGGTGTGGGCAATACTGGCCTTGACGTCATAAAAGGCCAGCCTCTGGTCGAAGGAAATGGATTCTGTAAAATCTTCCAGGATCTTACTTGATCCGGTTGAAAACCGGCCGGCCCAGGGTTTGTTTTTTTTCTTCTTTTTTAAAGTCATGATGTTTAGAATTATATAAATTTAAGTTGAAAGTCAAACATTTTTACAGAATTACGATATTTAAAATGATGAATATGCTCGATATAGGAATTGTGCTGTCTGTGGGCCTGTTTATGATCAATTCATATCATGTCGGTTTTCTTGAGGAGATACTGGCCGTTATTTCTCTTTTGGTCAGCACCATAGGAGCCTATATATTATCCCCCTATCTTGTGCCTTATATCACTTTTTTTACTGACAACGCCTATACTCTGCGCATTATAGCGGCTGTTATCATTTTTATCATTATCTATCTTTCGCTCAAGATCATACGGGACGGTATTTTTGATTTTTTAAAAGAATCTTCTTTTTCTGCGGTTGATAGAGGATTGGGAGTCGTTTTAGGACTGGCGAAAGGACTCATTTTTGCCAGCTTTGTCATCTTTATCCTTTATCAGATCGATTTTGACCCTTTAAAGCATGCCCTTCAGGGTTCGTTTTTGGGAAATATTCTGCTTGAGACATTCTGGAAGTATAAAAGTCTTGCCCTCGCCTATTTCTGAATAATAGAGAGAAAAATCAATAATACGGAGAAATACTAATTACGTTCATAGTTCATCGTTCTTGGTTTTAAACAATGAACTATGAACCAAGAACTATAAACAATCCTTTTAAATTAATGGCAGACTGTATTTTTAATGAACGTAGTCAATGTTTTATATCGTCTCAGAGTTGATTCAACACGGTTAATGCTGTTATCAAGATTATAAAGGATTTGATCGAATTTTTTCATTTTATTCCTCCCTTTTAACCACCAAGATCCTTGAACCACTAACCTGCTTAAGCGTAGCCCGTTGTAGGGACTTGATATAAAAAAGATCCAGAGTCCTGTGTGATCTCTGTGGTTCAATTACCTTATCGGAAATTTTAAAAAAATTTAAATTTTAATAGTGAAGGGCATGTTCAGTGTAATACCCAGTTCCTGTGAAGCGTTGCCGTTGGGAACAAATATTTCAAGAAGGTTAAAACTGTTGAAGAGAACCCCGGCTTTTGACGGGATCTGGTAATGAGAAGAGAGATCATATATTTTCAAATTATTTATTTCAACAGTAAAAGAAGAGCCTGTCATGGCGGTAAAAAGGTCACGTGAGACATTGGAGATGCAGTTCCCGAACCGGTCAATATAGATGATCTTTCCTTTTACTGTTTTCTGCCCTTTAACAGGGGAGGGGATATCCAGATGTTTGATGCTTTTTACTGTTCGGGCCAGCTTGTTTATGGATATCCCTTTGCTTAAAAGCGCGGCCAGGGGCGAAAAGATATCGCGGCCATGAAAGGTCGTGGAGGCCGGCGGGGGAATGAATTTATTGGGCACGATTTTAAAATATTCAGTATCCCGACCTGTTAAAAAGGACAGGATCCCGTTATCAGGAGCCATAAAAACCGTGGCCTTTTTCCTGACCACGATCACATCCCTTGCAGTCCCGACGCCGGGATCGACCACACAGACAAAGATCGTCTTTTCAGGAAAATGTTTATAGGAATGCCGCAGTAAAAAAGAAGCCTGAAAAAGATCCTGGGGCTTGATGCCGTGAGTGATATGACTGACCGTAACATGGGGATTGATCCTGTAGATCATTCCTTCCATCACTCCCGCAAAATTATCCTGCAGACCAAAATCGGTCAAAAGGGCTATGTGC
>JAFGFC010000095.1 GCA_016931325.1 Spirochaetota bacterium
ATAAAATAAAAACAGGATTTCAAATATTATTTAAAAAAATATATACTTGAAATCCTTTTATCAAAGTGATAAATTCATAAGATACAATATGTCCATTTGGGGGTAATCGAAATGACAACATTAAAGTCAAAGATCAACCATGTCACTGTCTTTACGGACAGGGCTCAGGCTGTGCGCACAGCCAAACAGAAACTGACCAAAGGAGAGCATGTCCTGGTGTTTGATGACCTGCCGCAGAATATTGAACCCAATAGTATCCAGGTGAGCGGCAAGGGAGACACCCTGCTGAAAGATGTGAAATTCCAGACCAAGCATCTGGCTCATGTGCCCGAGGCTGACGTGAAAGCGTTGTATGATAAAAGACAAAGTCTTTATGATTCTCTTACACAGATCAATGACCGGATCCTGCATGCCCAGAATGAGAAAAAATTTGTCGAGAATATTACAGGCCGGCTTACCCACGCTACAGAAAAATCAGCCCCCATTGAACTGAATCCTGAAAAATGGGTCAAGATGGTAGAGTTCTACCGGTCCAAACAGGATGGGTTGGATCAGGAAATAAGGCAGGCTGAAAAGGAGAAAAGATCTTTTCAGGATGAACTGAACAAAGTTGACCGGCAGATCAATGAATATGGCCCTCAGACAGGAAAGAGCAAAAATCAGGTGGAAGTGATACTGGAGGCCAAAAAGGAAGGGGAGGCCCATCTGGATTTGTCCTATATCGTCTATGGCCCCTCATGGTATCCGGTCTATGACCTCAGGGTTTCAACTGAAAATAAAAAGATGAGCGTTACTTACAACGCCATGATCCGGCAGAATACAGGAGAAGACTGGAAAGATGTAAAACTTTTAATATCTACCGCGCAGCCCAATATCTCAGGCCAGCAGCCTGAACTGTCGCCGTGGTATCTTGATATCTACTATCCGGCTAATGCTTACGGGAGTGAAGTGGCGGCCGAAGCTCAGGCGCCGGCCATGTCGAAAAAAAGCGTAATGAGGGCAAAACAGATGTTCCAGGACAAAGAGAGAGATGAGATGGAAGAGCTGGATGTTATAGAAGACAAGAAAATGGAGGTCGCCGCGACAAAAGTGGAAACCAAGGCCACTTCTGTTGTTTTTGCCATCAGCGGCGATAATACGATCAACAGCGATAATCAGCCCCATAAAGTAACGGTTATGATGAATGATCTCCCTGCTGAATTCCGCTATTCGGCTGTTCCCAAACTGGCCCCTTATGCTTATCTAAAGGCCAGGGTGAAAAATGAGACGGATTATCCTTTCCTGGCCGGAGAGACCAACGTGTTTTTGGACAGTAATTTTGTGGCCAATGCCCGGCTGGAACTTGTGGCTCCCTCAGAGGAGTTCTGGACTTTTCTGGGAGTGGACGAAGGCATGAAGGTGGAACACAAGTTCCTGAAAAAGTACGAGAAAGGCGAAGGGGTCTTCGGGAAAAAGAAAAAACTTATTTATGAATATCTGACAGAGATCACCAATAACAAAAGATCAGAGGAAGAACTGGTCGTATGGGACCAGTTGCCCATCTCGAACAATCAGGATATCGAGGTGGAACTGCTTGAACCGGAATATAAAAAGGACAGTCCTGCTTTAAAAATGAATGAATACAAGTATCTGGAATGGTACTTTAAAGTAAAATCCAAACAGAAAATAAAGATCCCGTTCAAATTTTCAGTTGCTTATCCCAGAGACAAGATCGTGAACGGATTATAGAAAGATACAACAAGGTAAATCATGCCTGTTTTTGTTCATCTCACTTCTGACAGGAATCTGAAACAGATATTACACTCCGGCATAAAAACTTCCAGGATCGAGCCATCTGGATTGTCAGGAGTATACTGCATGCCCCTTATTAAAGATTATTATATATCTCACCAGTGGTTGAGGGAGCTAAAACGAAAAGGGACCAGAACCATTATCAGCCTGTATCTGCGGCTCTCCTCTGAGGAGGATGTGTTCCTGGGCCACTATAAAGACAAACCCGTGAAGATGAAAGCCAACCGGGCCGTGAAAACGATCATGGATTCAGAGGATCCATTGGGTTATCAGGTTGTTATTCCAAGAAAGATACACAGAAAAGAGATCTTTAAATGGAAATATGTTTCACAGCTGACAGGCTGGCGGTATTCTCCGGATTCGCATCATTCAAAGATATCCTGTCTCTGCCCGGCCTGTATCCCCAAAGGGGCAATCAATTCTCAAAAGATTAGAAAGAACAGATATAAAAAACTTTTAAAAGAATTAAAAGCAGCCAAAGAGGACGATGTCATCCTGAGACTGCTTGCTGATATGAGCGATATTATTATCTGGTGCCGGGGCCGGATCAAAGAAGCCGATGATCTCAAGTTCCTGATCGATCATCCTTCCGACCAGGTCGTTTCAGGTCTGGTCTCCGCCCTGTCAAGTTATAACAATGATAGATCCGTTTTGATCCTGTCTGAACTGATGGAGCATAAAAACAAAGATATCAGGGATCAGAGCGCCAGAGGGATAATGCAGATAAAGGGGGAAAAGGGGTTCTCGATTTTAGATCGTTATAAGACTGACCGGTCCATACAAAAAATCGTTGACGAATACAGGGAAATTTATCTCATATGAAATTTGAAGAATTTGAAAAGATCGTCAATCAGGTCCTGAAAAAATTACCACGAAAATTTACTGATATATTAAAGAAAGAGAATATCCCGGTCCTGGTGAGGGAAAAGGCTCCGCGGGTACTTCAAAGGGAATGCCCCGGTGAAACAGTATTCGGAGTCTTTATAGGCCACTCGATGAAAGAGAAAATATCGTATTTTTTTGATCTCGAGCCAACAAGGATAGAATTATACAAACAGAGTTTTGAAGAGGAATACGGCAAAAAAGTCACCCCTGTTATCAAAGAAAAGATCGCCGAGACCTTGATACACGAGATCGCGCATTATTTCGGTTTTGAGGAAGACGAGATAAGTTCAAGGGGGCTTTGAACCATATTTTATGATCATTAATTTCCCCGTTCGATTTCCCGGCTCAAGGTCTGTGGAAAATAAACATAGAGAACATGACGCTTCTTGAATTAAAATTCATTTGATTGCATTGTTATAAACCGCGGCCTTCTCTTTCCTTAAAACTGGAAAAAATAAATGTATATGATATATTAATCTTGAAAAAACAATGAATGAAAAGAATGAAGATAAATTTGTCACAGCGGTCAATTGCATGGATGGCAGAGCCCAATTACCGGTTATAAATTATCTAAAAGAGTATTTCCATGCCGGGTATATTGATATGATCACCGAACCCGGCCCGAATAAGATCCTGGCGGATAAAAGCGATACCATTCTGATCGATTCCATTAAAAAACGGATCGAAATATCTATTGATAAACACGGATCTAATCTTGTAGCCCTGGTCGGGCATTGTGACTGCGCCGGTAATCCTTCCCCCAAAGAGAACCAGATCAGACATATCAAATCCGGAGTAGTTATGATCAAGAAATGGTTTCAGAATATTCATGTGATTGGCCTGTGGGTGGATGAGAATTGGAACGCCCAAAGAGTGTGCTAGAAGGTAACACTTTTTGACTCCTACGGTGTTATAGTAAAGAGAGCGGAGCAGATATGCATATCGACGTCGAACAGCTCTATGAAACATATGGGCCCATGGTCCTGAGGCGGTGCCGCTTCCTCCTCAAAGATGAGGATAAGGCGCTGGATGCCATGCAGGATGTATTTGTTCAGGTTTTAAAGAAAAAAGAGCAGCTGAATGGAACTTATCCGTCGAGTCTGCTTTTTACCATGGCTACCAATATCTGTCTGAACAGGATCAGGTATGAGAAGAGGCACCGAACGATCTCAAACGAGACAGTAATAGAAAACAAAGAGTTCATTGACAACTTTGAAAAAAAACTGGAGGCCAGAGACCTTTTAGAAAGGATCTTTGCTTCACACAAGGAATCCACTCGCTTGATCGCATTCCTTCATTTTGTGGATGGATTAACCCTGGAAGAAGTAGCCCGCGAGGTAGACCTTTCTGTGTCAGGAGTGAGAAAACGGCTCCGCTTGCTCAAGCAGACTGCCACCAAGGCATTAAAGGAGAAAAGCAATGAAAAGAAAAGTGCCTGATGTTTTACTGGAGCGTTTGCTCTTGAATGAGTTGCCGAAAGACAAGGCCCGTCAGGTCCTGGAGAATCTGAAAAAGGAGAGAGGGGGAATGGACCGTCTGGAAAACTTGAGAAAGTCAAATAGAAAGATATTACGCAAGTACCCGGCTCCTCTTATGGCGTCAGGAATTAAAAAGAGATATAAAGAACAGAAAAGACAGAATTTTCTCTTTAAGATCAAGAGATATTTTACAGCCAGACCCGTACCGGCTCCTGCTTTCGGGCTGGCCCTTGCCCTGATCATATTCATCATTTTTCCGCAATTACTTCAAAGATTTCCTGTGGATGAAGGTATCCGCATAAAAGGCGGTACAGAACTCGGGATCTATTTGAAAACAGGTGAAAAAGAGATAAAATTACGACCGAATGACCGGGTCAAACAGGGAGATATCGTACAGCTTACTTATAAAGCCGGAGATGCCGGGTTTGGCGTGATCTTTTCCATCGATGGCAGGGAATCCGTTACTCTGCATTATCCCGCCAGCCGTAAAGATCCACCCAGGCTGGAGCCGGGGAAGAAACAGATCCTGAAGGAGGCGTTCCAGCTGGATGATGCTCCACAATACGAACATTTTTTCTTTGTCGCCTCTGAAAAAAAGATCGATGCCAGGGAAGTATTAGGGCAGGCTTCAAGATTAAGACGAACACCGGAAAAGATCAAAACAGAATTTAACCGCCTGTTTAAAAAGATCATAGTCATAGAGTTGAGGCTTAATAAGGAGTAATGCTATGAAAAATTATTTCCTGATCGTTTTACTTATTCTGGCGAATTTTTTGCCCATCAGGATTTCCGGGTCCGTTTCCCTTCGCCGGCTGGCGATCTTTGTGGGAGCGAATTACGGCGGCCCGGACCGGAAGAAACTAAAGTACGCTATCAGTGATGCCAGAGAAGTTGAGCGTGTTTTCAAGGAAATGGGTGGGATCCTTTCCTCTGATGAAGTCTTATTAATAGAACCAAAAAAGAGAGAGCTGGTCAAAGAGATAGAAAATTTCCAGGCCAAGGTCGATGAACTGAAAGAAAAACACAACCGCATGGAATTCATATTCTATTATTCCGGCCATTCTGATGAAGAGGGCATACTGCTGGGCCGTGAAAAATTTTATTATCAGGACCTTAAGAATAAAATAAAAGGGATCAAAGCGGATATGAATATCGTTATCCTGGATTCCTGTTCCTCGGGCGCCCTGACGCGGGTAAAAGGAGGAAAAAAGTATGCCCCTTTTCTGGTTGACAGCAGTATAGACGTAAAAGGATACGCTATTCTTACCTCCAGTTCTTCTGAAGAGGTGTCGCAGGAATCTGACAGGATAGGAGGTTCCTTCTTTACACATTATCTTGTATCAGGCTTAAGGGGAGCCGCTGATAACACGGGGGATGGCAGAGTAACATTGAATGAGGTTTATCAGTATACCTACCATGAAACACTGGCTAAAACAGAAAAGACCATAAGCGGGCCGCAGCATCCGAATTATGATATCCAGATGACCGGGTCCGGAGATGTTATCATAACCGATGTGAAGGAAAATTCAGCGGGCTTGATCCTGATGAAAGATTCCTATGGCAAATATTATATCAGAAATGAAAGAGAGCGACTGGTGGCAGAGATCAATAAACAAAAAGGAAAAACGGTCGAGATAGGCCTGGAACCTGGAGAATATTCCATTGCCCTTGAGCGGAATAAAAATTATTACACCGGAATTGTAGACCTGGATGAAGGGATGTTCTTAAAATTGAATGATCGGTCGTTAAAACCTGAAAAAAAAGAATATGCGGTCAGCCGGGGCGGAACAGAGGAAGGGGAAGAAAGCGGGGAGCAGGTGTTGATCTCCAAACCGATTCATGATTTTGATCACGGGGGGTTCGGCGGGCCGGCTGTTAAGATGGGATTTGTCAACGGGAGCGCCAGGCTGCTTGTAGGCGGCCGGGGGGCCTGGATCATTGATCACAAGCTGTCACTGGGGGGAGCCGGTTATGGTATGATCTCTCAGCTGAACAGGACAGTCGATTCGACTAACAGAGAATTTAAAATAGGGTACGGCGGTTTTGAGATCGGGTATATCAACCGGTCCGATGCTCTGATCCACTGGAATTTTATCACTTTGATCGGCGCCGGTGGGATCAGCTATGTGAATCCTGATGAGAAAGAGAACCAGCATAAATTTTTCGCGGATAACGGCACGACATCAACTTTCTTCGCTCTGGAACCGATGTTCTATGTGGAATTCAATATCGCCAAATGGTTCAGGCTTTGCCTGGGTGGCGGGTATCATTATTTTAGTATTGTAAAAGGCAAACAGTATTTTCAGCCCGGTGAGTTGAGCGGACCCAGCGCTGAACTGGTATTTAAATTCGGAAGGTTTTAATAGATCAATTTCTTCCCGACTTTTTTAAATCAAGTAACACATTTGTGCCTCTCTGGTGTTAAAGTATGTAGAAGAAAAAAAACCAAGGAGGTTTTCCATGAAACATTTAAGAACGATGGCTATCATCATGATGGCTGTTTTAATGGTGCTGCCGGTCTGGGTTCTGGCTGAAGAAGAAGGGACCAGCTCAAAGGATACCTTTGAACAGAACACTCTGTTTAAAAGCGGCAAAGTGACACATGGCGGATTCGGAGCGCCAATTGTTAAAATCTCTACGATCAAGAACCGGGGCCGTGTTTTGGTGGGTGGTCGCGGCGCCTGGCTGATCAACCATAAATGGACCATTGGCGGCGGCGGATACGGTGTGGCTTCAGATATGACCGGCAATGTGAGCGGCACTAACCGGCGGTTCCATATGGGTTATGGCGGATTTGAGATCGGATATATATGCAAGCCAGCTTCTCTTTTCCATATGCGGTTCATTAATCTGATCGGGGCCGGCGGTATCGGATACAGCAGGAATAAGGATGATGATTGTGACTGTGACTGGGATTTTCATGACCGGTACAGGGCTGATTCCTTTTTTGTGCTTGAACCTTCCCTTTCTCTTGAATTAAACATTGTGAAATGGATGCGCATGAGCCTTGGCGCGGGTTACAGGTACGTTAATGGTGTGGATAATGTACCGGATTTTAAAAGCGAGGATCTCAGCGGGCCAAGTATTGAATTGAATTTAACATTCGGCAAGTTCTAACCGGAAGAAGGGACGGTTCCTCTGCCTGCGCAGGAGAGCCGTCCTTTTTTATCTTGACATTTTAACGCTTCTTTATTATTCTTTAAAAATACAATCTGGCCATGGAAAAGAAAAAAGATAAACACGAACAGATCATTAAAGAAGCGATCGACAAAGCTCAATACCAGGCTGTTGAACAAAAAAGAGATCTTTTAATTTCAGCCGATGATTATTCCGGTGATTTTAAAAGAGAAGCGAAAGACGTCATTGAGCGTATCAAGCAGGCGAATGAGGACATCAATTATATTGAATTCTCCCATGACGATACGTTGCGAATGGTCAATCAGAAAGTGAACCGTATCTTATTGGAGATCTTTGGCGTGATGAACAGGATCGCTATCGGCAAAGAAAATAAAATAAAAGAGTTAAAGGAATTGAGTTATAAACTGATTCTGGCTTTTGGGAATAAATTGGATTCCATGCTCCTTTTATTACATGTCAAGCGACGCGAGTTCCCCTATCTGTTCCGTCATTCTGTTAATGTTTTTATCATCTCCATCGCTATCGCCGTCGAACTGACAAAAATGATGACATTAAAATTGAATGATGAATCAAGTAAAGGTGATTTCAAGGTCCTGACCTCAAGCAATAATAAGATATTCGATGAATATGAATTGACCAACCTGGCGACATCGGCTTTTCTGCATGACGTGGGATTAATGGAAAGTATGCCGGAAATGAATGAGAATACCAGGATCACGATCAAGAACCGGTCCAAAGTCGATATGCATCCCAATGATGCCTTTCACCTTTTAACATCGCTTAAAACGGATTATGAAATACGCAAGGCTGTGTTCCAGCATCATGAAAGGATTGACGGCAGCGGATACCCGAACAGCATTAAAAAACTTTTTTTTAATAAATATTCATTAGTCTTATCTTTTGCCAACACATTAGAACTGATGACCACAAGAAACCCGTTTTCAAAAAAGTTTCATCCGCATAACGCGATCATGCATATTTTGACAAAAGAACGGCTGAAATTTGATAATGATGTGATCCTGGCCTATTGCCGGGCGGCTTCCCTTTATCCAATAGGGTCGTGGCTGATCCTGTCCAATAAACGGATCGGGCTTGTTTTTAAATCCAATAAAACGAATTTTAAAAGGCCGATTATAAAATGCATTTATACAGCTGAGATGAAAGAGCTCTTGCAAAAAGAATTTGTTGATCTGAGTCAATCCAATCTGAAAATAATGGAGCTGGTGGACATAGAATCACTGGAACTGTTAAATAAAAATATCGAGAGTTATTTCCTTGATGAAAGAGAGTTTAAAAGAGTCAATGTCAGTATAGAAGGCGCCATACAAATTTCACAGACTGAAAAAAGCCTGCCTGTCATGATAAAAGACCTTTCTGCCGGGGGGTTAAGAATGGAATATGCCAAGTATTTAAAAATGGGGGACAAGATCTATCTGAATTTTGAGTATAAGGGCAAAGCATTATCAAAGATAAAAGGATTGGTGGTATGGTCACATACCGGTTCAAAGCAATACGGTATCCGTTTTATATCTATTGACCAGAAATCAAGGGAATTCCTTCTTGAATCTATCTGAAAAGTACTATGTTCAACGACCAGGAGGGTCGTTGGATCAAATCTGCCAGGAGGGCTGAGATTTGATCAACCACTATTATCATAAATGATAAAAATTTAACCTCGACGACTTTCCTAGTCTTTGGTCGGCTTCCTGCCATCCTTGGCGAATCCGAC
>JAFGFC010000096.1 GCA_016931325.1 Spirochaetota bacterium
CCCGGGTCGGTCATGATGGTGGCCGGATTGGAGTTGACCAGAACGATCTTGTAACCCAGCCCCCTTAAAGCCTTACAGGCCTGGGTTCCGGAATAATCGAATTCACAGGCCTGTCCGATCACAATGGGGCCTGAACCGATGATCATCACTTTGTTGATATCTGCTCGTTTCGGCATAAGTCTCTCTCCTTATTTAAAATGAAGAATAACAGAGGGAATAATAGAAATGTGAACGATACGAAGATTTACATTGAAGATGATTTCGATTCAATACAATTTACCTATTCCCTTTCTCATACCTGTTTCAAGACTAATTTAATTTTTTAAATCTTTTCGTCAATCAATTTTTTAAATTATTACAGACTCAAACCATTGCCATAAATGTTATAATAATAACGGATTTTTTAAAATAAAAAATTGAAAATCTATTTTAAAATTGTTATATTATGCCAGTTTTGGTTGATATTTTTTGAGCCGGAATTAATCAAACATGTAAAAATAATATGTGAACCTGGGGACTATGAGAAGGGTACTTGTTATAAAATTTTCAATCGTTTGTATTTTATCGCTTGTTTTTCTACCCCGTCTGTATGGCTATGCCTCATTTAATGGGCCTTATTACATCACAGGCGGCGTCGGGGTATGCGACTCGTCCATTGCTTTGAGCGATTTCGATGCTGACAGCGACCTGGACCTCGTTGTGACGGGAGACAGGGGCGGAGTGGTCGGTCACAGCTCCACGTATAAAAATAACGGGAACGGGACCTTTGCGGGTCCGACTTCTCTCGGTTATGATGTGTATCAATCTTCTGTGTCCGCAGGAGATATTGACGGAGATAATGACATTGATATTGTTGTGTCCGGCGACAGCGGGTATCTTCACAAATATATCAACAACGGGTCAGGCGCATTTGCCGGAGCCTATATCTTCGGGGAAGGGGTTCAGGAAGGGTCCATCGCTCTTTGCGATATAGATAAGGATAATGATCTGGACCTGATCGTGGCCGGCGACCACGCCTGGGACAAACGCCTGGAAAAGTACATTAACAACGGATCAGGCAATTTCAGCGGGCCTGTGAATATCGGGACAGGCCTTTTCAGCCCCGGTATTGTTACGGGTGATCTGGATAAGGATAATGACTTTGATCTTGTCGTCTCAGGGGCTGAATTCTGGATGGGGTTTGGCGCAAAATATCTTTACCGATACAGGAATGACGGTTCGGGTAATTTTACCTTTGCTGAAAATATCGGCACCGGTGTATGTCATTCTTCTCTGGCTCTGGGAGACATTGACGGGGATAACGATCTCGATCTGATCGCTTCCGGAAACGGCAGGCTGGACAGATACCTGAACGACGGGACAGGAAATTTTAATACCGGACAGAGCATCGGGCCTGGGGTTGATTTCTGTTCCATCGCCCTGGGCGATATCGATAATGACAACGACCTGGACCTGATCGTGTCCGGAAGCGGCAGGCTCGATCAATACATAAATGACGGGACAGGAAATTTCGGTACCGGGCAGAATATCGGGCCGGGGGTTGATTTCTCTTCCATTGCCCTGGGCGATATCGATAATGACAATGACCTGGATCTGATCGTAACAGGTCAGGTTGATTCTACTCCCACCCTGGCCATCTATTATAACGGGCAATCGACTGTAGTAACCAATCATGTATTCAATATTCACATAAAAAATATAAGCGATGATCAACCCCATAATATGTTCACCTGGACAAACATTTCCATTTCAACTTCATGCTGGAAAATATCCCGGCAATACGCCCAGATCGATTACCTTATCGATCACACACTGGTGCCCGGATGGGGTCTTGGAATATTTTCAGACAACAAGACCAATACCGCCTTCCCGGAATATACCGGCAGTGCTGACCCGGCCGGGCTTGTCAATAGCTCTGATACGTCCAGAATCCTGGCCATGGCATGGCTTATCAAAGAAGCCAAAGAACCGCCGGATCAACCTGTCGAGGGCTCGTTCGGGGAATTCAGCACGTATGACTGGCACTGGCTGAGAGACAGGCATTCCACGGATTTTACCAATGAAAAAGATTATCTCGTGCCCTGGCACCAGGGCGGCATCGCCTGGCATGAAGCCGTCAGGCAGAGGAAACCTGAAAAAGCCTATCTCTATATCGCCGCAAAATTTGAGAACCTGTTCGCCACAACGTACAGGACCTCCCGGTTAATATTTGAAGAATATCATGATCCCGAAGCGCTCTTTCTGCCTTTTTATATTTATATCAATAAATGGGAAGATACCAACCCTGTGCCCAACCATTATACACCGGCCTGGGAGAGCTGGGGTGTCGGCACCTGCGCGGCTGATTTTGGCTATACAGGAGATTATCACAGTTCGGGTCATTGTATACGCCTGACTTTTTCAGCCGATGCCAGAGGGGTGATGGGCTGGTATGAGCCGGGCACGAACTGGAGCTGTCCCTCCGGACCCGGCATCGGTTATGACCTGACAGGAGCCACGAAATTGACGTTCTGGATCAAAGGCGAAGCGATTTACAGTGATGTCATCGCGCAAATCGGAGTGGCTGGCGATTCCTGCGGCACCATACAGAACGTGGACGGCTGGGGAATTGATAAGCTGGCGGTAACCACTTCCTGGATCAAACATACCATTCCCCTCGGGGGAGATATGTCGTATGTGAGCAGGGGATTTAAACTGGGGGTGTGGGACCCGGGCACCACGGTGGTTATTTACCTGGATGATATCCGATACGAAAAATAATGATGCCTGTCAAGCTTTTATTATTTACTATCAATATATCTTTCGACCTCTTCAAGGGATGACCATTCCATTTCATCCTGTGGTCCATCACTTTCATTGTTTATGCCGTGTGTTCAATCCCGGGCTGTCCTTCATATTATAATTTGACTTTTAAAGACAGGACAGTATTTTAAAACACTATCTTTAAAGGAGGCTACAAACTATGCGAAAATTAACCTTATTTGCTCTTGCTTTTTTTGTTCTGGCTTTGATCCCTGCTTCAAGCACTGCCGCTGTGAAAAAAACCAGCTCTGATGCGCTTAAGGCTTATCTGAAAGCCCTGGAAACGTTCAAGTTCAAGCAGGCCTACAATTATGTTTCTCCGGCAGAGAAAAAGTCAAAAAAACTGAACGCCTTTACACAGGAACATCCTGTTGTTTTCTTAAAAGCCATGCAACTGGACAACAAAGAATTCTTCCAGTTCAAGGTCCAGGAAGGTACAGATGAAAATGAGATAACGGTCAACACAGTTGATCTGGTCTTCCCGGATCCTGATCTTAATTATCAGTTCATGTACATGATAGCCAAACAGGGCATGAAAAAAAACAAGTCCTTAAAGCCTAACAATCCCCAACATGTTCTTCAGGCTTTTAAAGAAATGCTGAAAGAGGATGGCATGACCGAACTGCCTTTTAAACAAGTAGAAAAAAAGTTTCAGATGGAAAAGATCAAGGGAAAATGGTATGTCAATCCCGGCTGGAAGGAAGCGGCCCTTAAAAAAGAACAGGCCAGAAAAGAGCGTGAAAAAGAAATGAAAAAACAGGCGGCCACGAGGAAAATAGACTCCATTGTGCGACAGGCCAAGATGATGCCCAGTGATTTCAATGAAGAATTAAAAAAACTGGAAAAGATCAAGAAAGAATTCCCGGATGTGACCGAAGTGGATGAAGCCATGATTCTGATGAAAAAATTCCAGGATAATTTTAAAAAAATAGCGATTAAAGCCCTTGAACCTAAAGCTACTCCTATTTCCAAGATCATTAATATTGAAATCAAAAACAACAGTGAAATGACTTTGAACCATTTTATCGTTGAATACTCTCTTCTGGATGACAAGGGAAAAGTCCTTAAAAAAGAAGAATTCCAGTTCAATTCATCTAATCTGGAACCCTCAGAACCCGACGGATGCAAACCGGGTTACACGGGCCAGACCACCATGGGCTTTTCTGTCCGTGACACAGAGGCTTATGTAAAAAATTGGGCAAAGACGGAAGTGAGATTAAAGGCTGTCAGTTATTTCGTAGAATAAATAAAATTTATTAGACCGATCAGATCCTGTCAAGGCAGGAGCAGAAATATCTCTGCTCCTGCCTTGAAATTCCTCTTTTATTCAAAACCTCTGCACTTTGTGATTTTTTAATGTTTGACTTGTGCGCTCTAATCCATTATTATAAGAATCTGTTTAAAAGGAAAGGATAATGATATAATATGGGACAGGCAGGAACAGAACACCATTCTCCTATTCTGGGTCTTATCATCGTATGCGTGATCATTTTTTTGATAGTATATTATATCTTCAGGCGATTGATCCACGGGACAAAATTTTCCCGTTCATTCAAAATCACAGCCCTTTTCATCCCTCTTGTGACCATGATCAGCTATTTTTTCATGTTCTACCTTTTCCGGTATTCGCCTAAATGGTACCCTTTTCTTGATGTGCTGATGATGATCAACGGCGGGCTCTGGGCTTTTGCCATCATCCTGTTCTTCCTTCTGATATTCCACGATCTGATGCTGACCCTGTTCCTTATGGGCAGGGGTATTCTGATCCCCGGAACTGATCGATCGCCCTTCAGATTGAAACTCTCGGCAGAACAAAAAACCGTAAGAAGCATTGTCCTGACAGGCGCGGCTTTTGTGTTCTTCCTGATCGGGTTCTATCAGGCTCTCTATCAACCCCCTCTGGTCGAACGGGAAATTTCACTGGGATCGAACTCGAAACGATATGTGAAAATAGCTCATTTAACCGACCTTCATATGGGCATGTATACAGGCAAAAAATGGTTTGAAAAAATGATAGAGAATGTGAATCAAGCCGGGCCTGATCTTATTATGATCACAGGTGATTTTGCCGACAGCCGCTCTGATCAGAGAGAAGAGCTGTCCGGGATGCTGAGGCAGTTCAAAGCGCCTGTCTGTTTTATAAGCGGGAACCATGAGATCATGTGGGATTACAATGAATGGATGCAGTCGTTCTCCCGCAACGGCGCTTTTGTCCTGGACGGGAAAAGAAAAATCTTCTTCCTCCGTGGAATCAAAGTGCTTGTGGCCGGCGTCAAAGACCCGGGCCGGAACCCCTGGCGTTTTATGGTTAATAAAAAATTCAGGACCCTGCTTAAGGGTGCTCCTGAATCTGATATACGGATCCTTCTTTCTCACAGACCGGAGATCCTGCCCGAGGCGTCCAAACAGGGATATGATCTGGTTCTTGCCGGGCATACGCATGGCGGTCAGACGCTGCCGTTCAAATGGTTTGCCAGACTGCTGACCCCGTATCCCAAAGGGTTCTATAAAGTCAGAAAGACCGTTCTTTTTGTATCGCCGGGGGCTGGATTTGTGGGAGTTCCGTTGAGACTGGGCGTGCCCAAAGAGATCACGCTTTTTACGATCAAACTGTAAAGCGTTCCTTCTCAGTGCATGACGGGTTTGTCATCCTGATCATTTTCATCCTGCATCTTTTTATACTCTTTTTCCAATTGTTTCAATCTGATCCGTTTCAGTATCTTTTTGAATCCGCTGAACAGGTCAGGGAAAGGGATACGCTTGATAAGAAGAAGATACAGCATCCCGATCACCATACCGCCCAGATGAGCCACATGACTGACCATACTGCCGGGCTGAAGGCTGCCGAAAAACTCCAGCACGCCATACAAAAGCACGACCGTGATGGCGCGAACAGGCAGGATAAAGAAAAGCAGGATCTTTCTGTCAGGATAAAGAAAAGCAAAAGCAATGAGAATCCCGTAAATGCTGCCCGAGGCGCCGATGGTGGGAATGGGGGAATGGAAAGAAAGCAGATACGAGGCCAGGCCGGCTCCCAATCCCGTAATAAAATAATATTTTAAAAAGCCTTTACTCCCCCAGGCCGATTCGATCTGAGAGCCGAACATCCACAGGGCGAACATATTCACAAAAATATGTAAAAAGCTGCCGTGCAAAAACAGATACGTGCCAAATTGCCAGAGCATTAGATATTTATTCACGAGGTTCGGCACCAGACCGAACAGGTAGATGAACCTTGCTTCCAGCAGGGGATTAAAACGGAGAATCATCTGTAAAAAATATACAGCCGCATTGATGATAATAAGCCATTTGACAGCCGGTGTTAACCTGTACCCGAAACTGATCTGATATCGATATTGCCCGTTCATGGATGAGATCCTCTCTAATACTTTCCTTTAACTTTTAAATTTATACAGTATAGTTTGCTTCGAGCGGTTATAAAAAGGATATTTTTTTCGCTGCCGCCAAAACAGAGGTTGGTGGGCTGCACAGGTGTAAGGATCTTGCCGATAAGGGAACCTTCAGGTGTAAAGATATGGATACCGTCGCCGGCCGTGATATACAGCCTGCCGTCATTGTCAACGCGTATCCCATCCGGGCCGTTGCCGTCACTTTCGCAGAATACCCGCCCGTTCTTCAACGCGCCTTCGGCATGAACATCAAAGACACGGATATGATGGGGTTTTCCGGAATCAGCGATATATAGTTTTGTCTCATCAGGAGAAAAACAGAGCCCGTTCGGCATGTCAAAATCCTTTGCCGCTATTTTAATTTCTTTCGTTTCCGGATCAAAATAAAAAACATAGTTGCCTTCCAGTTCCTTCTGGCTCTTGTCCTCAAGCCCGTAGGTGGGATCGGTGAACCAGACCGTTCCATCTGATCTGACAACTATGTCGTTGGGAGAATTGAACCTTTTTTTCCTGTAATGGTCCACCAGGACCCTGATCCCTCCTTTCTGATCCCGGATTGTTACACGCCTGGCGCTGTGTTCGCAGGTATACAACCTTCCCTGGGGATCCAGAAAATTGCCATTGGCATTGTGGCTCGGTTTCCGAAAGGTCACGATCCCGTCCTTTTTGCTGTATTTCTTTAATTCATTGGCTCTGACATCACTGAATATCAGATACCCTCCCTTCTCATTGACCCATACCGGGCCTTCTGTGAATTGAAAGCCTTCGGCTATTGTGATCAATCCGGCATCCGTGGAAAAGATCCTGTTAAATTCTTTTTTATTTTTAATAACAAAATTATCCGACAGAACGAATGGACTGATAATGAAAAGTAAAAATATTACTGTACTGGTCTTTTTCATAAATTTACCCCTGAATAATTATTTTATTTTTTAATGATGATCTTGGATGTTTTATTAACATTATCCCCTTCGATCACAACAAGATAGACGCCAGCGCCCACTTTTTTATTACTGCCCTCTTCCAGCCCGTCCCATATTTCATACTGGCCGGATTCAAAATATCGTTTCGGGAATTTCTTAACAAGCATATTCGCCATGTTATATATTCTTATCTCAGCATATCCGGTTTCCATAATAATAATCCGGCATTTTTCGTTTCTTGAAATATCAAGACAATTGGGATAAACACCTGATTCTTTTGCGTTGATTCCCTGCAACATTTCTAATTTTGAAGCGATCTGTTCAGCGCAGTAAGGGGAGACCTTATAGGAACTATCAATAGCGCATACTTTCCAGTAAACTGTTCTATTAGTCGAAATATTGCTCTGATAATAGGCTCCTGTGACAACACAGACATTTCCCATAGTCGCTCCTCCCCGTGGGTAATGGATCATTTCGCTTGTATAATCATAATTCCCGGTAACATTGGTGCCGATGGCAACATGATACCGAATAGCTTTTGTAGTAGTATGATCATCAGAGGAGGCAAACCACTGGAACCGCCACTTGCCGTCAACTTTCAGGGATTGCATTCCCTGCGGGCTTGGTGGCGGATGATTTGTCGTATTTTCAAGATTGGTATAGACCCTGAACCTTCTTATTCCCGCATTATCGTAACCGGCAATCGCAACATCAAGATCCCCATCATTATCATAATCCCCCCAGACTATGGACCCGAGCCTAACGCCCCAGCCGGGTTCAGGCTGTATTTCACTGGGATCAAATGTTCCGTTGCCATTATTCCTGTATATTCTGAATTTACCTCCTGCTCCGCCGTCCGTACCTGAAATAGCCAGATCGATATTACCGTCATTATCATAATCACCCCAGGCCAAACAACTCAGTGTAGCTCCCCAACCCGGGTCAGGCTCTGTATACCCGCCGAACGTGCCATTGCCCAAATTCGTATATACTCTGAGTCTAACCCATCCTGAATAACCGGCTATGGCTATGTCTAAATCGCCATCATTATCATAATCACCCCAGGCCAAATCACATTCATCAATACCCCAGCCCGGCTGCGGTTCTATTTCATTTGTATCAAATGTTCCGTTCCCGTTATTTTTATATACCCTGAACCTGTAATCTGTTCCGTCATCCCCCGCGATCGCAATATCCAGATCGCCATCATTATCATAATCCCCCCATGCCAGGGCAGAAAAATTTCCAACGCCCCAGCCGGGTTCAGGCTGTATCTCATTTGTATCAAATGTTCCATTGCCATTATTTCTATATACCCTGAAAACATTAGTGCTGCCATCATCTCCTGCAATAGCCAGGTCTAAATCGCCATCATTATCAAAATCTCCCCATGCCAGGGAACAATAACGGACTCCCCAGTTGGGTTCAGGATATACCTCATTCCCGTCAAACGTTCCGTTACCGAAATTCTTATAGATCCTTAATCTATACCCGCTTCCGTCTTCCCCTGCGACAGCAAGGTCCAGATCCCCATCATTATCATAATCGCCGCCTGCAATAGAGCAAATCCTTACGCCCCACCCAGGTTCAACAGGTATCTCATTTGTATTAAACGCGCCATTACCCAGATTTTTATATAACCTCAGCCTGTATCCTGCACCATCATCCCCCGCGATAACAAGGTCCAGATTCCCATCATTGTCATAATCACCGCAACTTATAGAGCAATAATGAACACCCCAGTTGGGTTCAGGCTCTAATTCATTGGTGCTGAATCCACCATAAAGCATTGGCCGATATAAAAACAGGATACCCCATAAGATGAATAATATCTGTATTTTTTTCATATCTGTTTTATGATGTGAGATGATAAGGTCTGTATGAATTTACACGTAATATATAATAAATAATTAAGCATGACAATGTTTTTACTTTGGGTTATCTGACTATAATATAAAAAAGAAA
>JAFGFC010000097.1 GCA_016931325.1 Spirochaetota bacterium
AAAATTGTTAAAATAAGACCGAAGAGATTTAGTTTAAAAAATATATTACTTGACAGATCTTTAAGAATATACAAATCTGTAATTTAGAATTTGTAATCGGAAATAGTAAATATAATAATTCACCATTTTTTATATCACATACTTGAGAGATTTCGCTCTATTACCAACTAAAAATCAGGCAGATCAGAACGGCCCATGAGAAAGCGGTCAATATGATACGCTGCCCGTCTCCCTTCTGATATGGCCCACACAATCAAAGACTGACCCCGTCTCATATCACCGGCAGCAAATATCCCTTTTACGCTGGTCATAAATGTATCGTCCGTCTGCACATTCCCTTTTTTATCCCATTTCACTCCCAGTTTATTTAAAAGGTCATGTTCGGGATGGACAAAGCCAACAGCCAGGATAGCCAGGTCACAGGGTATCTCGAATTCTGAGCCGGGTATCTCTTTCATGAGAGAACATCCTTTCTCGTCATTCGTAAATTCCACTTCGATACATGATAATTTTTTAATATGACCTTTTTCGCCATTAAATTTTTTCGTTAGAACCGACCACTTCCTTTCTCCTCCTTCTTCATGGCTGGTCGATATTTTTAAGAGAGAAGGATAATGAGGCCAGGGTTGGTTTGCTGTTCGGCAATCTGCCGGTTTTGACAGGACCTCGATCTGCACAACACACCGGGCTCCCTGACGGTGAGACACTCCCACACAGTCAGCTCCGGTATCACCGCCACCGATAACGACCACATTCTTATTTTTAGCATCGATCAACTGATCGGCAGGGACCTTTAAACCCGTCAGCCTCTTGTTGGCCTGGATGAGAAAATCCATGGCAAAATATATCCCCTTCAGATCTCGTCCTTCCAGGCCAAGGTCTCTGGGTTTTCGTGAACCTCCTGCCAGGCATACGGCATCAAAACCATTTTTCAATTTCTCAACGGGAAGATCAATTCCAACATTTGTATTTGTAATAAATTGTATCCCTTCTTTTCGCCAGAGTTCCTCTCGTCTTTCTATTAAATGTTTTTCCAGCTTGAAATCGGGGACACCGTACTGTAAAATACCGCCTATCCTGTCATCTTTTTCAAAAACCCGGACATGATGTCCGGCTTTATTCAGCTGATCGGCACAGGCCAGCCCGGCCGGGCCTGATCCCACAACAGCGATCTTTTTCCCTGTCCTTTTATCAGGCAATCGGGGTTTGATCAATTTCTTTTTAAAACCATACTCAATGATAGCCAGTTCATTTTCTCTTATCGTGACCGGGTCATCATTGATCCCCAGAACACAGGCGTATTCACAAAGCGCCGGACATATTCTTCCGGTGATCTCCGGAAGATTATTCGTCGCTTGAAGGAGTTGCAATGCCTCCTTCCAGTGTCCTTTGAACATGAGATCATTCCAGTCAGGGACCAGATTCCCGATAGGACATCCCCAGTGGCAGAACGGGGTACCGCAATCCATGCAACGGGAAGCCTGTTCTTTTGATTCTTCTTCGGACCGAAGGATGACCATCTCTTTGTAATCCTTGACACGCTCACAGACCGGCCGATACTTTGATCCTTTTCTCTTGACCCTTAAAAAGCCTCTGGGGTCACCCATTATTTTTCCTCCATAAGATCGAGGCGGGCTGTTACTTTTTTACTTTCCAGTATCCGTTTATATTCAAGCGGCATCACTTTAACAAATTTCGACATATGATAGGAAAATTCATCCATGATCCTCGCGGCATGATCACTCTTTGTATATCGGATGTGGTTATTGATCAGATTACGAACCGTGGTGATATCTTCCTCATTCATTTTTTCAAGGACCACCATCGTCAGATTACACTTTTTTTTGAAATCATTATCCTGGTTATAGACATAAGCGATACCGCCGGACATTCCAGCCGCGAAATTTCTACCCGTCGGCCCAAGGATAACAACCCGGCCGCCGGTCATATATTCGCAACCATGGTCTCCCACTCCTTCGACCACAGCATATAATCCTGAATTCCTGATACAGAAACGTTCACCCGCGACTCCCCTGATATACGCTTCTCCGGATATAGCCCCGTAAAACGTCGTATTGCCAATGATAATATTTTTTAAAATCCGGTCCATTTCCCTTGAAGGATAGATAATGATCTTTCCTCCGGAAATACCTTTCCCCACATAATCATTGGCCATACCTTCCAGTTCGAATGTAATTCCCTTAGCCAGCCAGGCTCCGAAACTCTGCCCGGCCACACCCTTGAATTTAAAATATATAAAATCTTCAGGCAACCCTCTTTCACCGTGCAACCGGCATACTTCGCCGGAAAGCATGGCTCCTGTCGCTCGATCTGTATTTTTGATCAATAACTCGATCTTTATCGATCTGGATCTGTTCAAAGCTTCCCGGGTCAGTTCAATCAATTTCCTGTCCAGAACTTTTTCAATACGATGGTTCTGTACTGTTACACAGTGGGTTTTTATTTCTTCAGTAACGGCTGGCCTGTAAAGGATCCTGGAAAAGTCTATTTCCCTGGCTTTTTCAGGAACAATATCTTTATTTAATTCTAAAAGGTCAGTTCGTCCGATCATATCCTCGATCTTGCCTATACCCAGTGAAGCCATTATGTCCCGCAATTCCCGGCAGACGAACTTTAAAAAATTTTCTACATATTCCGCGCGACCTGAAAATCTTCTCCTCAGGATCTCTTCCTGAGTGGCCACACCCACAGAGCAGTTATTAAGATGGCAGTGTCTGAGCATAACACAGCCGAGGACGATTAAAACCGAAGTACAGAATCCGTATTCTTCGGCTCCTAAAAGCGCGGCGATGGCAACATCCCGTCCTGTCCGCATCTGCCCGTCTGTTTGCAGACGGACCCGGCCTCTCAAATCATTCAGAACAAGGGTTTGATGAGTCTCGGAAAGCCCCATCTCCCATGGAAGTCCGGCATGTTTGATCGAACTCAAAGGAGAAGCCCCGGTCCCTCCATCACCTCCGGATATCAGGATCATATCGGCATGTCCTTTGGCCACACCGGCCGCGATAGTGCCCACGCCAACCTCAGAAACCAGTTTAACACTGATCCTGGCTTTGGGGTTGGTGTTTTTCAGATCAAAAATAAGCTGCGCCAGATCCTCTATGGAGTAAATATCATGATGAGGTGGAGGAGATATTAATGTCACACCCGGTGTCGTATACCTCGTCCGGGCAATGGTCACGCTCACTTTATGTCCCGGAAGTTGCCCTCCTTCGCCGGGTTTGGCACCCTGTGCGATCTTGATCTGGATCTCATCAGCATTGGTCAGATAATTGGTGGTTACTCCAAATCGGCCTGATGCCACCTGTTTAACAGCGCTTCTCATAGAATCATTATTGGGCAGAGACATAAAACGAATGGGATCTTCTCCTCCTTCCCCGGTGTTGGATCTGCCACCTAACCTGTTCATAGCGATGGCAATGGTCTCATGGGTCTCTTTACTGATCGATCCAAAGCTCATGGCCCCTGTAACAAAACGTTTCAGAATATCCTCTGCCGGTTCCACGTCCCCTAAGGGAATGGATCTGGTTTTTTTAAATTTTAAAATTCCCCTTAATGTTGTTGGATTTTCTGATTGATCGTTGATCAAGGAAGCAAATTCTCTATATCGGTCGTAATCCTGCTTTCTCACAGCCTCCTGAAGAGCGGCAATGCTGGAGGGGTTCCAGAGATGGAATTCACCATCACGTTTCCATTGATACAAACCCCCGCTGGGAAGATAGTTGATCTTGAAAGAGGATCCCCTGTAAGCCTGTTGATGGCGTCTTATGGTCTCCCCGGCCAATCTGTCAAATGTTATCCCTCCGATCCGGGAAACGGTTCCGGTAAAACATCGATCGATCACTTCCTGTCCGATCCCCAGCGCTTCAAAGATCTGTGATCCTCTATAGCTCTGTAAAGTAGAAATACCCATCTTGGATAGGATCTTGAGTATACCTTTGCCCACGGCTTTTCGATAATTCATAATGGCCTTTGCCCTGTTTACTTCAATCTGTTTGATTTTGATTGCATACTCTATGGCTTCATAAGCCAGAGTAGGATTGATACAATCTGCCCCATACCCGAACAAAAGGGCAAAATGATGAACTTCCCGGGGTTCCGCGCTTTCAATAATAAGACTGATCTGAGTTCTTTTATGTATTCTGATAAGATGCTGGTGAACAGCGCCACAGGCCAACAGCGCCGGAAGGGGAGCATTCTCTTTATCAGATCCTCTGTCACTCAGAACAAGAAAGGTATATCCTTCTTTTAAAGCCTTCGTAGCCTGATCACAAATCCTATCCAAAGACCGTACAAAATCCTTTTTATCATTGGCTTTGAAAAGAATTGATATTGTCCTGGTCCTGAATCCTTTTTTGTTAATCTTTTTTATTTTTAACAGATCCCCGTCTGAAAGGACAGGATCCTTGACATAAAGACGGCGAGAATGCCCGGGGGTCTCTTCCAGTATGTTCTTTTCCGGTCCGATAAAAATACCAAGGCTCATAACAATCTCTTCACGTATAGGATCAATAGCCGGATTGGTGACCTGAGCGAAAAGCTGTTTAAAATAGGTATATAAGAGTTGGGGCTTTTTTGAAAGAATGGCATGAGGCGTATCATTTCCCATAGAGCCCACAGGTTCAGCCGCATTCTCAGCCATGGACTTTATAATTTTCATATCTTCCCGTGTATATCCGTAGCTTTGAAGGGCCTGACTGATATCTGACGATTTATTTTTTTTATACTTCACAGAAGGAAGGGAATCCAGTTCCATGAGATTGTTCAGCCACAAACCATAGTTCTGTCGGATGGCCATCTGTTCCTTGACCTCATGGTCGTCAACGATCTTTCCTTTTTCTGTATCGATATAAAAGATCTTTCCCGGTTCAAGCCGACCTGATTTCACGATCTGAGACGGGGGGATATCCAGAACTCCCACCTCAGAAGCCATAATAACATGCTCATCTTTTGTTATGACATAACGGGCCGGCCTTAATCCATTTCTATCCAAAACCGCTCCCACCCTTTTCCCGTCAGTAAAGGTAATGGCCGCCGGCCCATCCCACGGTTCAGTGAGACAGCTGTGATATCGGTAAAAATCCTTATGGTGTTTCTTCATCAGCCCGTCATGCTCCCAGGCAGCAGGGATCAGCATCATCATCACATGAGGTAAAGACCGGCCGTAAAGAGATAAAAGCTCAAAGACATTATCAATGATAGCGGAATCACTTCCCCCTTCCACTATAACAGGCATGATCTTTTTTATATCGTTACCAAAAGCAGAGTGCTGCAAAAGCCCTTCTCTGGCCTTCATCCAGTTAATATTGCCCCGTAATGTATTGATCTCGCCATTATGCGCCAGGAACCGGAACGGCTGAGCCAGGTCCCAGGTAGGGAAAGTGTTGGTAGAATAACGCGAATGAATAAGACACAGAGAGCTCATCATTCTTTTGTCTCGCAGATCTAAGAAATAATCGTTCAGTTGCCCGGGAGTTAAAAGGCCTTTATAAGAGATTGTCCTTGAGGACAAATTGGTTATATAAAAGAAAGAACGTTGCTTCAGATCCTCATGTCCAACAGCCCTCTCAATTTGTTTACGTATAATATATAATTTTCTTTCAAAGGCCAGTTCATCTTTGATATCACGGGATTTTTTAATAAAAGCCTGTTCAATGACAGGCTCTGTCATCTTGGCCTGTTTCCCAATATCAAAATTATTAACCGGTACCTTTCGCCATCCCAGAAAGGTCTGGCCTTCCTTTTCAATAACACGGATAAAAATATCCCTGCATATATCTCTTTCTTTTGTGACCCCTGGCAAAAAAACCAGTCCCATACCATATTCGCCGGGTTCAGGCAGATCAATTCCGCTATCCGGGCATACTTCTTTTAAGAATTCATGAGGGATCTGTAATAGAATTCCGGCCCCATCCCCGGTCTTAGGGTCCGCGCCCGTAGCCCCGCGATGAGAAAGGTTTCTTAAAGCTTCAATACTCTTTAATACGACATGATTTGAACGTACACCTTTAATATGACAGATAAATCCCACTCCGCAGGAATCATGTTCAAAAAACGAGTCATAAAGTCCAATTTGACGTCTCAGGTACATAGATGGATTTTTCCTCGTGTAATGATGGCAGCAGAGTCGTTATTGGAACGTTCGTCCCTCAAGGGTCCGATTATGACTAATCATAACAACGGCAAATAGCGTTTTACCTCATATTCACTGACCTGGGCTTTATATTCGTCCCACTCGGCTTTCTTGTTCCTGATAAAGAATTCAAAAACATGTTCTCCGAGAGTCTCTTTCAAGAACTTGCTTTTTTCAGCGTATTCAATGGCCTCATGCAGATCACCGGGGAGTGAATCAATTCCCAGGCTGTGTCTTTCTTCCTCTGACATTTGATAAATATTATTACCGGCCGGTTCAGCAAGTTTTAATTTCTCCTCAACTCCTTTTAGTCCGGCAGCCAGCATAACCGCAAAAGCCAGATAGGGGTTACACGCCGGGTCAGGAAATCTGAGTTCTATCCGTGTCGCTTTTTCTTTACCCGGTTTATATTCCGGAACACGGATCAGAGCAGAACGGTTCCTCTGGGCCCAGCAGATATAGACAGGAGCCTCATAACCGGGAATAAGCCTCTTGTAAGAATTGATCCATTGGTTAGTCACAAGAACGATCTCTTTGGCATATTTCAATATGCCTGCTATATAATGTTTCGCCACATCAGATAAATGGAACTTGTCGCTTTTATTGAAAAAGGCGTTGGAATTTCCTTTAAACAAAGACTGATGGACATGCATGCCGCTTCCATTGATCCCGAAGATGGGCTTGGGCATGAACGTGGCGTAAACACCTCTCTGCCGGGCGACTTCTTTCACGATCAGCTTGTAGGTCATAACATTATCAGCCATAGAAAGCGCTTCAGAATATCTCAGATCAATTTCATGCTGACTTGGCGCCACCTCATGATGACTGTATTCCACAGGGACATTCATCTGCTGCAGGTAGAAAATAGACTGGCGTCTGAGGTCTTCGGCCATATCCAGCGGTGTTACGTCAAAATATCCGCCGTTATCTATGATATCGGGATTCTTGTCGGTTTTAAAATAAAAATACTCCAGCTCGGGTCCAACGTAAAAGGTATATCCCATGCTGCCGGCTTTGCTTAATATCCTTTTAAGAACGTAACGGGGATCGCCGTCAAAAGGTTCACCACTGGGATTGATCACATCAGCCACCATACGGGCCACACCGACCTCCTGACTGCTTCTCCAGGGCAGGATCTGGAAAGTATCCGGATCCGGCTTGGCGATCATATCGCTTTCCTGAATCCTTGTGAAGCCTTCAATAGAGGAACCGTCAAACCCCATCCCCTCATCCAGAGCGTTTTCGAGCTCGTCAGATGTAATGGCAAAATTCTTTAGAACACCAAGAACATCCGTAAACCAGATCCGTATGAACTTTATGTTCTTCTCTTTCACTATCTTTAATACTTCTTTTTTATCCATCCTTTTCCTCCTTGTCCCATAAACACAAAACTTAAGATAGACCTTGAAAAATAAATGTCAATGTTTTTATATCATCATCAGAAGTTTCTTGTTTGTCATTTATTAAACATGGCAGAGCACCCTTTGGTTCTTTTGAGCTTGCTCAAAATCTATTTTCAATGGGCATCCTCAGCATACCTTACATCATGAATGTTTTAACAAACGGGTAACTTCTGTGCCATCATCTTCAGAGCATGGAATCTGTATAGATCTGACGCATGAATGCCCACATATCATCCTTGTGTAAAAATAATTTATGTTCTTTGCATCCTGTCCGGGAGCAGAACTGTATCACACTGCGCGTAAAGACTTTGAGCATAATCGTCGGCGCATTACATTTCTGACAATTATGCTGTTCTTCCAGGACCAGACTGCTTTTACAATAGGGGCATATGAATTCAACGATCAATTTTTCCTTATAATTGAACTGTTCCGGATATTCGACTTTAAAATCATCAAATTTATCAGAAAGGACGAATATCCCATGCTTTTTATCTTTCCATTTCCCCAGCAGAACGATCTTGCCATCCTTATCACATACAGAGGCTTTACAGACCGGACATTTTGAATTTAACTTGGCATAACGGCTGTATCCTTTTTTTTCATAAGGGTTATGTTCGATCGAAACATATTCTTTTTTATTCTTTAACTCCAACTTCATGGTCCCTCGGCTCTCCTTTCCCTTTCCGGGTCTGGTATAATGAATTTATTATTTCAGTCTCGGTCCCTTGATCACATCATAAAGCACGCGAACACATCTCTCGACAAATTCCTCTTCGACACACAGGATCATACTCAATTCGGAACCCCCTTTGATGATCATTTCAACATTGATATTGCCCCTGGCAAGTCCCTGGAACATTCTCGATAAAAGTCTGATATTCCTGACTCCCCGGCCCACGACGGATACCAGGGCGCGTTTATAATTAAAATAGACATTGTCGGCTTTCATGATCTTGTATATCTCCATACATATCTTCCTGATCTTGTCAAGGGGCAACTCTTCCTGTTTCAAAATAATGGATATACTGTCAATACCTGATGGAGAATGTTCATAAGACAGATGGTGTCTTTCAATGATCTCAAGCAAACGCCGGCCAAAACCCTTTTCATAATTCATCATGTATTTTTCTATATGGATGGTGCAGAATCCTTTTCGATGGGCGATTCCCACAATTTCATCCTCTTTTGTTTTTCGTTCCTTTACGATCAGAGTTCCGCTTTGATCGACATGATAAAAGTCGATCAGATGCATGGGGATCCCTTTTATCAGTACCGGATAAAGCAATTCCTCATGAAACGTCCTGAATCCGGCATAGGTCAATTCTCTTAATTCCTGATAAGTTATTCTGTCAATGAGATCATGTTTCGAGACCAGATCCCTGTCAATAGCATACAGTCCGGCATAATCTATAAAATTTTCATACAACAGCGCGTCAACAGCATTAGCCAGTATCGCAGCTGTCATATCATTCCCTCCTCTTTTAAAGGTAGCGATATGCTTGCGTTTTGTATACCCATAAAAACCAGGGAATATGACTATCTCTTTGCTGTTCTGCAAGTTTTTCAGCCTGTCATAGGACGATTCCAGGACCAGGGCGTTTCCAAAATCTTCTGTTACAAACAGACCGGCCTCTTTTGGATCAACATATCGGCACGGAACCCTGGCCTTTTTCAGATACTCGGCTATCAACCGGGCATTGTACTCCTCCCCGGAAGATTTGATATTATCAATATATTGTAATTTGTTCCTCTTGAAATTATTGATACGCTTTCTCAGATCCTGAAAACAAGTCTGTAAAAGCCCCGGTTCGAGATTAAAAGGTTTGTAGAGGGATAGGAATCGGTTCTCAATTCGATGAATTAATTCTTCCGGTAATCTCCTGTTTTTAACATATTCCTGAGCACAGGAAATAAGAAGATCGGTAATATTCTCTTCTGAATCCGTTTTCCCGGGCGCGGCAACGATAATGATCCTGCGTTTCTTATCAGCAACAATGATCTCTTTTAATTGTTCGATATTTTCTGCCTGACTGAAAATCGCACCGCTGAATTTACATACCTTGATATCTGACATACACGCTCATCTCCAGAAAAAATACAGGCCTTGAATTTTTTTATACAACACCATAAGCCAGCATGGCTTTGGCGACCTTGAGGAAGCCCGCGATATTAGCTCCGGCCAAATAATCTCCTTTTTTCCCATAATCCGCTGCTGCTGAAAGGGATGCTTTATGAATACTCTTCATAATATTCAACAGCCTGTTATCCACTTCTTCACGGGTCCAGGAAAGTTTCAGACTATTCTGACTCATTTCCAGTCCTGATACAGCGACACCACCGGCGTTCGCGGCTTTGCCCGGCCCGTACAGAACATCATTATCCTGATAAATCTTAATGGCTTCTAAAGTGGATGGCATGTTCGCTCCTTCAGAAACGCATATACATCCGTTCTTAACCAGAGCCTTGGCATGGCTCTCGTCAATCTCATTCTGGGTTGCGCAGGGCAAGGCTATATCCACTTTAATCCCTTCCTCTTTTATAACATCCCATACACTTTTTCCCTCAACACACATGGTAGAATATTTACTGGCATATTCCTTGATCCGTCCCCGTTTGATATTCTTTAACTCCATAACATAATCAAACTTTTTACCCTTAATGCCCTCTTCATCAACAATCGTAGCCTGAGAGTCACAAAGCGTAATGGCCTTGCCACCCAGCTGATTGACCTTTTCAACAGCATATTGAGCGACATTACCGGCCCCGCTGATCGCCACGATCTTGTCTTTAAAATCCAATCCTTTTGTTGCCAGCATTTCAGCGGCGTAATAGACAGCTCCATAGCCGGTGGCTTCAGGCCTTATCAAACTGCCGCCCCATTCTATCCCTTTTCCTGTCAGCACGCCCGTATGCTCATTAACGATCTTTTTATAGTATCCGTACATATAACCGATCTCTCTGCCTCCGACACCTATATCACCGGCCGGCACATCCGTATCAGGTCCTATATGTCGGAACAATTCTCTCATAAAGCTCTGGCAGAACCGCATTACTTCATTATCTGATTTCCCTTTCGGGTCAAAATCCGATCCCCCTTTGCCACCGCCCATAGGCAAAGTGGTGAGGGAATTTTTAAAAATCTGTTCAAAACCCAAAAACTTGATAATGCCCAGATTCACACTGGGATGAAACCTCAGTCCCCCTTTATAAGGACCAATGGCATTATTGAATTGAACACGGTAACCCCTGTTAATTTGCACTTCTCCTTTATCATCAACCCAGGGAACTCTGAAAAGGATCGCTCTGTCAGGCTCCACGATTCTATCATAGATCTTGGCTTTGACAAACTCCGGATGCTTTTTAACAGTAGGCTCAAGGGTCTTTAAAACTTCTTCGACAGCCTGGTGAAATTCAGGTTGCGAAGGGTGTTTCTCTTTTACCATTGAAATAATATCATTAATAACAGACATGGTTGTCCTCCTTTGTGTGCAAAGTAATGAATTGCTATACGTTTTTTATTTTAACATGGAATACAGTATTTGAAAGCGACACTGATATCCTCATCTCCTTCGCCCGATATCATCCCCAAAAGAAGAATACGTTCAAAAACAGTCGTTATTTTAAATCGCGAACAATATATTTATATAAAATAAAAAGTCAAGTAAATCTATCTATTTTTAGAAAAAATATAAATACATTACGAATGAATTTGAATTATATTATTGAAACCTGTTCATAAATTTCTGTATTTCTTTTTTCGAAACAAGCTTATATTCCCCGGGTTCTAATTTCCCATCGAGCTTGAAAGGACCCATCTGTATCCTTTTTAGATATTTGACTTTGTATCTCAAGATAAGAAAGATATTCCTTATCTCCCGGTTCTTGCCTTCATTAAGCACAATGATCATTCTTGTTGACCGGGGCGCACGGGACAGTATCTTTACCTCTTTCACTTTATACAGGACATTCTCAGATGAGATCCCCCGAGTCATTCTTTTTACGTCTCTGTCCTCGAGACTTCCTTTTATTTCCACATAGTAATATTTTAGAACATTATAACGAGGATGGGTTAACAAATTCACAAAATCTCCGTCATTGGTCAAAAATATCAATCCTTCTGTCTTATAATCAAGCCTGCCTGCATAGATCAGATGCTTTTTTGAAAGATTTTTATGTTTGATGAGATCATAGAGGGTGAAGCGTCCTTTTTCATCCTTCCGGGAACAGATAACACCGGATGGTTTATTCATCATTATATAGACCGGATCAAAAACTCCCTTTACAGGTTTGACTTTCTTATCCTCGATATTGATAACGTCTTTTTGCGGGTCTATTTCGGATAAAGGCCTTTCATTGACCGTATTATTCACAGAAACCTGACCCTTGAGTATAAGATCAAAACAATGTCTTCTTGAGCCCACCTGAGCATCGACCAGGAATTTCCACAGTTTCATGCCCTTGAATATATACAGTGCTGTACGATAGTCAAGTCACAATTTATCGTTCGACGTGCGAAGTTCGACGTTCGACGTTATGTAAAATACCTAATTCATATATTCGATATGGAAAGGACTTGACTTTTAATATAAAATAGATAATCTTTGAAAAGCTTATATGATGTATATATTATTAAATATCTACTTTTTTGGGGAACTTTGAACAAATTTTTTTGTCTAACTTATGAGGATAATTCAAGACCAAGGAGGTCATTATGAAAGTCGTAAAATTAATCATGAAAATACTCGCTGGTATAGTCGGCCTCATCATTGTAGGCGCTATACTTCTCATCATCTTCTTCCCTACAGAAGAAGTCAGAAAGATCGCCGTCAAAGAAATGTCCAAGCAACTTCACCGTAAAGTGGAGATCAAAGGTCTTAGCTTGAATATTTTAAAAGGCATTGTTATCGAAGGGGTAAAGATCCATGACCCTATCGTTAAAAAAGTGTCCGGAAAGACCTTTGTTCAATGTAAAGCCTTTGTTTTTCAGTATGATCTTTTAAAACTCTTACAGCGCAAGCTGGTGATCAAGAAATTGACCATTGAAAATCCAGAGATCGCCATTGTGCGGTATAAGAAAGGGAAACAGGATGTTTTCAATTTTTCTGATCTAATGCCGCCTGTGCCCAAAAAACTCCAAGAGCCAAAAACAGAAACCGCAAAAACACCTGTAAAAGAGGATAAAAAAGCCAAGGCCGGTATGCCCAAAGTGAGCAAAGGCCAGATCCCGGTCGATGTGCAGATCAACAAGCTGGGTCTGGAGGAAGCCAGAGTCGAGATCGTAGATACGGCCACAGCCAAGTTCAAAGAAGTGTACACCCTTCAGAATGTAAACTTCCTGATCGAAAATATACGGATCTATGAGAACAAGCCCATCCATATAAAGACAGGTTTTGGTCTGAATGTTAAAGAATACAATCAGGGAGCCAAAACAGGCAAGGACATCAATCTCGAGGCGTCCATAATAGGAGCCATCGTACTCTTTGACAAGAAAAACCTGCTTAATCCTACGGGTGAATTTTCTCTGTCGCTGGAAAACGGAAAATTCTATGGTATTCAAGCCTATGATGAATTGAGGAATCAGGCTATGGATATTACAAAATCCGTCTCCTCTTATCAGGACAAGCTGATGGATTCCTATAAAAAGATAAAAGACAGCCAGTCCAAGCTGGGCAAGGCCGGGAAAGTGGCCGGTGGAGCCGCGGATATCGCACAGAAACTGGGGAATATGGATATCGGATTCATCAAAGGAGCCATGGAATGGAAATTCCTTAAAAAATCTTTTGAATTTGATGTTGTCAAAACTCTGCTTAAAATACAGGACAGCAAGATCATTTCCGAAAATATCGATCTTAAGGGTGCTGATTACAGAGCCGAAGGTAATGGTTATACACACTTTGACACAACTCTCTCCTATCTTTTCAATCTTGTGGCTGATAAAAAATACAATACAAGTGAATTGACCAAGGCCATTGCCAGCAAGAGCGGTGATCTGGAATTTCCCATCCAGGTCAAAGGCACTGTATCTGATATTAAAGTTATCTTCCCCAAGAACGACATTCTGGCCAAGATCCAGGGCCAATTAAAAACCATGTTTGAAAATAAAGTCCGCTCTGCTGTCGGCTCCAGTGACCTGGCTAAACAGTTACTATCCGGAGTTCTTGGCGGAAAATCCGTAAAAGAAGCCGCTGATGCCAAAGTGGACGAGGCCAAGAAAAAAGCAGATGAGGCAGCTAAAAAAGCAGAAGCCGAAGCCAAAGCCAAGCTGGAAGCGGAAAAGCAACGATTAGAAGCAGAAAAAAAGAAACAGGAAGAAGCCGCTAAGAAAAAAGCAGAAGAAGAAGCCAAGAAAAAATTAAAGAAATTAAAGTTTTAAGTGAAAAAGTTCATTGATGAAGTTTTTTTTGTTGTAAAAGCAGGTGATGGTGGCAAGGGGGCCCTTTCCTTTGAAAGGGCCCGCTTTAAACCGAAAGGCAAACCTGATGGCGGAGATGGAGGCAATGGGGGCGATATCATCGCCAGGGTTAATTCTTCTTATTCAGAATTATCTCACCTTATCAATGTAAATCTTATTCGCGCTCAGGATGGAAAGAACGGGGGAACGAATAACAAAAAAGGCAAAAACGGTGAGAATGCTTTTATTGATATTCCTCCAGGCTGTATCATCAAAGAAAAAAAAGGCCGCCAGGTCATTACAGAACTCTTATCGCCCGGCGAAGAATGCATTATGGCAAAGGGCGGAAAGGGTGGCCGTGGTAACGCCTTTTTCAAGTCTTCTACGAACCGCTCTCCTCATAAAACTCAAAGCGGCGAAAAAGGATCGCAGAGAGATATTATTATAGAATTAAAACTTCTGGCTGATATCGGTCTTGTCGGAGCCCCTAATGTCGGGAAATCTACCCTTTTAAAAAATATGACCGATGCCCACCCCAAGATCGCTGATTATCCTTTCACCACGTTGTCCCCCAATCTGGGTATCTTTTATGATAAGGACGGTCATCCCTTTTCTATTGCGGATATACCCGGCCTTATCCATGGAGCCAGTGAAGGGAAAGGATTAGGGATCCAGTTCTTGAAACATATTGAACGGACAAAAATACTGGGCCTTTTAGTCGATATTTCCAAAGATAATCATAGGGCCATGATAGAAACCATTATGCAGGAAATGAAGAATTTTAATCCTGCCCTTTTAAAAAAAAATTTGATCATTGTAGGAAATAAAATTGACCTGATAGATAAAAAAAAGATCGCGCTGCTGAAAAAATTAAAATGGCCGTTTCAGGTTATTTTTATTTCAGCTCTTAAAGAGGACCATATTCAGGAACTGAAGCAGGTTTTTATAAAACAGCTGCAGAGGCACTGATACAGAGTAAATCGAGACCTCTTACCCTAAAGGGTGGAGGTCTTTTACGCTCTCATCTATGATTAATTCCGTTAAGGGTAAAGACCTCTTACCCTAAAGGGTGGAGGTCTTTTACGCTCTCATCTATGATTAATTCCGTTAAGGGTAAAGACCTCTTACCCTGGCGGCCTCGGCGACACGTCCGACACCCAGCATCATGGCAGCCAGGCGCATATCAACCTTTTCTTTCTCCATTACCCTGACAACATCATTGAAGGCATTGACCATGATCTTTTTCAGTTTCTGATTCACTTCTTCTTCGCTCCAGAAATAGGCTTGAAGGCTCTGTACCCATTCAAAATAGGAAACGGTCACTCCACCGGCATTGGCCAGTATATCCGGCACAACAAGAACACCTTTCCCATGCAAAATCTCGCCGGCTTCAGGTGTTATTGGTCCGTTAGCCGCTTCAGAAATGATCCTGGCCTTTATCCGGGAAGCATTCTCTTTTGTAATAACATTTTCTAAAGCCGCAGGCACAAGCACATCACAGGGAAGCGTTAACAGTTCTTCATTCGATATCTTTTTTGAACCTGGAAATCCAATAACAGAACCTGTTCTTTTCTTGAATTCAATAACTTTGTTCACATCAAGCCCTTCTTTTCTATAGATCCCTCCCCGGGAATCCGAAACCGCAATAACCCTGGCTTGTTCTTTGGCGATCAGCCTGGCAACGGCTGAACCGGCATTACCATATCCCTGAATGACCACAGTAGCCTTCTTAGGGTCGATCTTTTTATATTTTAAGGCTTCCAGGGAAACATAAACGCACCCGCGGCCTGTGGCTTCCCAGCGTCCTTTTGACCCGCCAATGGAAAGAGGTTTTCCTGTCACCACGCCCGGCACAGAATGTCCCACGTTCATACTATAAGTATCCATGATCCAACCCATGACCTCGGATGTGGTATTCACATCCGGGGCCGGGATATCCTTGTCCGGGCCAATAATAATGCCAATTTCACTTGTATAACGACGTGTCAGTCTTTCCAGTTCTCCTCCGGACAATTTCTTTGGATCGCATACCACCCCCCCTTTAGCGCCGCCATAAGGTATATTGACCACAGCGCATTTCCAGGTCATAAGCATAGCCAGGGCTGTTACTTCATCCAGTGTGACATCCGGATGATAACGGATACCGCCCTTGCAGGGACCCCTTTCCATATTGTGCTGAACCCTGTATCCTGTAAAGACCCTGATAGACCCGTCATCCATCCTGGTCGGGATGGAAACAATAAGACAACGTTTTGGATATTTGAACTTTTCATGGATATCAGGATCTAGTCTTATTTTTTCCGCTGTCAGTTCAAGATTCTTTAAAGCGGCATTCAACATATTCTCTTTTTTCATTTTTGTAGACCTCCTGATATTAAAGGCCGAGCTGAATTACTGTTCCATCTTTTCTGTCAACGAGAACATTTAATCTGTTTTTTTGAAAATCAACAGCAGCCTGTTTAACCAGATCAAAGGCTTTTTTAAATCGTATCTTTTGATCCAGAATTATCACAGCCTGCTTGGGTTCTTCTGAATTATTTAAAAGAATAAGGAAATATCTTCCTTTTGATCGGAAAAGAGTACTGACAATTCCCGGGGTTTCGCTATAAGAATAGGACTTTGCTTTTAAATACTTTAATAGGCTTTTCACAACAGTCCCGGTGGGGACAACCCCTATAACCATTATTTTCCCTTTGGACCTTTCCTGAATATATCCTATGGTATATTCCCTGCCTGTAGCCTCTGACTCCAGAAGAGCATCCTCCTCAAAGTACATGTCCCCGGGGGTGACCAGCCTGGCCTTTACAGGCTCACCGGGTACCCTGTCATAGGCAAAATGGGGCCCTGTGTTAGAATGACATTTCTGGTTCCCGATCTGTATCTCCATCTCATGAGGCTCAAGGATCCTGTGAGGTTTTTCTATTCCCAGCAGATTATAATCCTGAAATGTTTCATCTTTATGAGGAAACTCCTGAAAAAAAACAGCGCATCCTCCCTGTTCAATATATTCAAGCAGATGCCTCTGGGATCTTCGGGAGAGGAACTGTTGATTGGAATAAAAAAGAATGGATTTTCTGATCTTTTTCTTTTCCAGATCAAAAAATTCATAATCCGTATCAGATTCATAAAGGGAATGCAGGAGAGGATTATCCGGTCGGTGAAAGGCGTCTGTTCCCTGCAGATAGTCAAAGCTCACAGATACATCGGTCAGTTTGGTACAACCGGCCGGGTCCATGGCCTTGAAGACCTCGATGATATTTTTAAAAACCGGCCACAGTTCATTCTTCTTCTTTCCCCATTCATTAATAGGCGCCATGTACCAGTTATCCCGGCCCACAATCATATACCAGTTCCAACCGGCGGCTCCTGCGGCCAGAGCCGAAAAACAGATCAAACGGTAATGATGGGGGGGCAGAAGTCCGAACTTGTAATGGATACCATGCCACAGGCCGCTTTCAAACTCGGCTATGAAAGGTATTTTCGCAAAGGTCTTCAAAAACCTGACCTTATCCATCATTGAGCGATGCTGAAAAACAGAACCGGAAAACTCTTTGGCCGGATAGATATCTATCCCGAAAAGATCCGCGATGTCCTGAAAATCATTCCAGTTCTGAGTATCAAGCCAGGGATAAGCGTTCAAATAAACGGGGATATCCACATGTGTTTTATACTCACTGACCACCCAGTTAGCATAGCGGGAGGTATAAAAATGCCTGAAATGCATAAAATCCAGAAATCGTTGCTTGTAAGAAATGTCATCTATGATATCAGAAGTAACCGGGTTAGCCTTTGAAAAATCCTTCAATTCTGTTTTCCAGGCGCGGTTAAGTCCCTTTATGGTCTTGTATTTCTCTTTCAGAAAATCCTGAAAAATACCCTGGGAATTCAAAAGGCCAAGATCTTTTTCATACAATTTTGACCATATATCGATTTCATTATCAGCCTGGATCATAATAACAGGCCCGCCTCTGGTATAAAAATACGGTTCTAACACCTGGCTTATTCGATGGATATATTCCTTTGACCGTTTTTTGAACATCTCATGATTTTTATGAAATGGCAAAAGATCATCAGGTACCCCTTTATTGGCCCATTCTGAAAAAATAAAAGGCCCGGGCCGTACGATCAAATAAAGTCCCTTCTCTTCAAGTATCTTTATAAATCTTACAAGATCGCGACGTGGAGACGAAGACCCTGTAAAATCCAATTTCTTTTCCTGTTCGTGAAATTGCCAGGGGATATAGGTGGAAACGATCTCAAGACCCATCTCTTTTACGGTATCAAGAACATCTCCCCAGGAATCCGGATCGAGACGCCAGTAATGCACTTCCCCGCTCAGAAGGCTTAACTCTTTTTTGCCAAGTACCAGTTTCCTGTTTTCTATCTTAATTGTATTCATTCCTAACCACTGATGAATTCTGTTAGTAGTTTTTAGTTCATAGTTCTTCGTTTTTAAAACTATGAACTAAGAACGATGAACTATGAACAATTTTTGTCAAAGTTTCTTGACCACCTTAACAGCTTGTACAGAATCAGACGCATAACTGGAACCTATCTGCCTGGCATAATCAGGAGTTACAACAGCTCCCCCAATAATAAATTTAGCTCTTAAACCCTGCTTTTTGGCCTGTTCGATCACATGTTTCATCTGTGGCATTGTAGTGGTCATCAAAGCGGAAAGTCCGATGATATGGGCCTTTTTCTCTTTGGCTTTCTTGATGATCGTTTCAGCCTTTACATTTTTACCCAGATCAATGATATCAAACCCGTAATTTTTTAACATAAGGGCCACAAGGTTTTTCCCGATATCATGTATATCTCCTTTTACGGTCGCCAGAATGACAATCTTTTTATTTTTAGACACGGGGGTCTTTTTTAAATAGGGGGTCAGATGATCAACAGCCTTTTTCATGGCCTCTGCCCCGGAAATGATCTGAGGAAGGAAATATTCTTTTTTCTCATATTTCTCTCCTACTTTCTGAATGGCCGGGATAAGTATATCCTCCAGGATATTATTAGGAGATTTTTTCTCCTGCAAAACCTTTTTGACAGTAGAAACAATATGTTGAGAGTCACCTTCAACAACCTGATCGAAAAGGACCCGGCTGACATCTTTTTTCTTTATATCTTTTTTAAGCGGCTTGGTTTCTGAATGGGAAAAGTGCTTGATATAAGCCTTGCCCTGTTTATCCTTACCCCGTATCAGATCCAGCGCCAATTTAGATGTTTTAAACGCGACATGCGAAGGATTGGCTATGGCCAGAGTTAACCCCTTCTTAACAGCCAGGGACAGAAAAGAGGAATTGATCAGCTCCCTTGCCGGCAGACCATAGGAAACATTGGAACAGCCAACAATAGTCCGTGCTTTGAACTGTTTTGTGCACCATCCGATAAAATCAAGAGTCTCTATGGCCGCCTTTGGATTTGACGATATGGCCATAACCAGTCCATCGACAATGATATCTTCTTTCGTGTATCCGTGGTTTTTCGCTCTTTTAAAAACCTTCTCAACGATCTTTTTTCTTTCAACCGATGTCCGGGGTATATTCTTATCATCCAGGGGCAGCAGGATAAACATGGCCCCGTATTTGGCCGCAACAGGTAATAATTCATCCAGTTTATGTGTTTCCCCTGAAACGGAATTAATAAGGGCTCTTCCCGGATAAATACGTAAAACCTTTTCCAGAGCCCGGGTATCAGACGAATCAAAACAAAGTGGCAGATCCGTGACTCTTAACAAAAGTTGCGTAACATCAAAAAGAGTCTTTTTCTCATCCACACCCGGCATACCGACATTAACATCCAGTATGGCAGCCCCTTCTTTCTTTTGCTCCAGAGCTAAATTCTTCACTTCGTCAAAAGTTCCATCCTTCAGGTCGTCCTGCAGGGATCTTTTGCCTGTTGGATTGATCCTTTCTCCCACCACAACAAGCCCCTTGCCGCGTTCCAGGATCTCGGTTCTCCGTGATGATGTTACTGCGCTGATGGAATCGATCAGGGGCCTCTGGCCTTTCTTTTTATCTATTTTCTTTTTTAAAAGTTGGATATATTCCGGGCTTGTCCCGCAACAACCGCCAATAAGATTAACCCCGGCTTGAATTAGTTCATCTGAAAAATCGGCAAAAGACCCGGCTGTCATGTCAAAAACAGTTTTACCGTCCTTCAATCCAGGCAGCCCGGCATTGGGTTTGGCAAAAACAGGGACCCTGGCATAAGGTTTCATGGCTTTCACAATAAGGCTCATATCCCGAGGACCTGTAGAACAGTTGACACCGACCGCATCAGCCCCAAGACTCTGCAGGGTGATCACAGCAGTGACCGGATCAGTTCCGGAGAGTGTCTTTCCCTCTTTCGTATAGGTCAAACTGACCAGAACAGGCAACTCGCTCACTTCTTTTACAGCGATCAAAGCGGCTCTGGCTTCCTGAAGATCCATTATGGTCTCTATAACAAAAAGGTCCACTCCTCCTTCCAGAAGCGATCGGACCTGTTGTTTATAAACATCAACAATGGTCTCGAAGTCTTCATCACCAAAGGGCTTGATAAATCTGCCGGTTGAAGAGATATCCCCGGCCAGAAGACAGTTTGTCCCAACGGCTTTTCGTGAGATCGTTACCAGCTCGCGATTAAGCGCTCCCTCTTCTTTTTCCAGATCAAATTCCTTCAATTTGAAATAATTCGCGCCAAAAGTACAGGTGTAAATAATATCAGAACCGGCCTGAGCATATTTCTGGTGAAGGTCGATCAGAACATCAGGATTCTCGCTCACCCATTTTTCAGGACAGGCTCCCGAAGGCAACCCTCTTTTTTGTAATTCCGTACCGGTCGCCCCGTCCAGAAGAACAATTTTTTCTGTTATTAATTTTTTAAACTCTTTTTTATTCATCCTGCCTCTATTTTCTCTATTCCGGCTATGGCTGTAACTGATTTCTCCGGAATCAGCATAAATGTCCGCGTCAGGGAAAGGCCCATTTTTTCAAGAGACAGTATCTTGAATATTTTTTTTTGATCTTTCAGGTCCAGATCACCGTAACCGGGGCTGTACCTCACTTTTGTCAATCTCTTCTGTTCTCTCAATATCATGGTATTAATATATTCTACCAGATAATCGAGTATGGCATCCGCTGTCTCAGAAGCCACAGCATCATAGATCAGGGAGACAGTGGCCATCCCCTGTTTCATCTTGTTTTTAATACTGTCAGTAATGACCTTACCCACTGTGGCCGCCATAATGACCACCTGTTCGCTTTTTTGTAAAAGAGAGGCCAGATCCCGACTTCGGAAGCCTGGCCCTTTTTCTAATTGGATCGTCTGACCATCAAGGACCTGGACAGCCAGCCGCAAAAAAGCAGCCTGAGGCTTGCACAACAAACTGCCCTCTTTAATTATCCCATCATAATATTCGGCCTGATCTTGCTTTAATTCCGTTTTTCCGCTTTTAAATCCTAAACGGGCCATGATCATTTTTACAGGAACAGGAATGGGGATATGATTGATATATTCTACTTTATAAACTGTTTTCACCCCTTGTTGGTACTTCCTGAATATAATAAAGATTTTTTACGCGTCAAGACATTCTGCAAGCGGGTGGAGATAAACTTGAGCCAGGTAACAACCTGATAATTTTCTATGACCGACCCTTGAATCCTGTCACTATTCCTTTTCTATCCCGAGAAAGAAAAGATTACCCCCTCTTTTTATCAGGAAAAGGAAGGAATCCTCTTTGCCGTATTTTTTAGTGAACTCTGTAAAATCATCAATATTCTTTATATCGTTATTATTGATCTTTTTTATCACATCGCCCACTTGAATACCCTGAGATCCGGCTGTGCTGTCGCCTGCTACTCCAACAACAATAACTCCTGATTCATCTGAATCCAGATTGAATTGGGAAGCATACTGGGCTGTGATATTTTCCGCTTTCATCCCGAGCCATCCCTCAACGGCCTGTTCTGTTTTGGCTATCTGTTCATCAGAGGGCATTTCTCCAATCTTGATCTTTAACGTCATCTTCTTCCCTTTGCGCAGCAACAGAACCTTCACACTTTCGCCCGGTTTAACATCAGCAACTGTATTCCTCAATTTATTAGAATCATTCACCTCTTTCCCGTCAAATTCAATAATAATATCGCCGGTCTTCAAGCCTCCCTTATCAGCCGGGGAATTTTTCAACACACTGGCCACAAGCACGCCGGAATGAGGTTTTATCTTTAACGGCTTGGCGATCTTTTCATCCAGATCCTGGATGGTGACACCCAGCCAGCCGCGCGTAACTTTCCCTTTATCCTTCAGATCGGGAAGTATCTTTTTAGCCATATTAATGGGGATGGCAAATCCTATTCCTACATTCCCGCCTGAAGGGGAGACGATCGCATTATTGATCCCGATCACCTCTCCCTTGATATTTAACAGCGGTCCGCCGCTGTTGCCCGGATTGATGGAAGCGTCAGTCTGGATATAATTCTCATAGCGTGACGCATCAGGGGAAATACCGGAACGACCCTTGGCGCTGATAACACCGACCGTGTATGTCTGGGAAAAACCAAAGGGATTGCCAATGGCAATAGCCCAGTCCCCTATCTGGATCTCATCAGAATCACCCAGGGGGGCTACAGGCAGATCGTTCTTGGGATTTATCTTGATAAGGGCCAGGTCTGTTTTGGTATCAAGCCCCACAACTTTGGCTTTATAGGTTGTCCCGTCCTGCAGTTTCACAATGATCTTGGAAGCGTTCTGCACAACATGGACATTGGTTAAAATAAACCCGTCATCACTGATGATCACTCCAGTTCCCAGTGCTTTCTGGGTAAATTCGCGTTCTTTCGGCCCTCCAAAGAAATGTTTGAACCAGTCCTCACCGAAAAAGCGGAAGAACGGATCATCCTGAAAATTGAATGACTGCCTTACCACAGTCTCGGTGCTGATATTGACAACCGCCGGGATAACGGTTTTGGCCACCAGCCGGAAGGCTTCCTGTATACCCAGGGCCTTCTGAACAGCAGGGTCATCCTTGATGCTGGATTCAAGGGCGAATGCTAAAAACCCCCTTCCCCTTTCAAAACCCTGGTAAAAGCTCAAAGTGGCGATAAACATCCCTATGATAATGCTTATCAGGGCCACAATAAACAGTAGCCCCCTATTATTATTAATCTCTTTTATATTCCATTTTTTCATTAAACTTTTCCTCCGGTTTTCCGAAAATTTTACTGTATGTATATCAAAGATGAATATATACACGATAATATATGTTGTCAATATGAATTGAGGAAAGCGATATGTTTATAAAAAAAATTTTAGTAGTGATTTTACTTTTAGTCATGCCTTTAGCCGGCTGGGGCGAAATTATAAAAGTACTGGATATCCCTACCGCTTTAACTATTCTCAGGGGTTATTATGATATAGAATTCAATGCTTACGGCGGCGGCGGATTACAGACAAAAGTGGCTATTGGATTGACAGACAGGATCATGCTTGGTATTTCAGAAGATGTCGGCGGGGCTATTGGGAATCACAAATCAGACTGGAATATTCCCGGAGTACTGGCCAAGATCAACATCCTGTATCCTGATATGGATACCATGGGATTGGCCATCGGGTATGATGCCCTGCTTTCCGGAGAATACGGCAAGGCTTATAACAACCAGATAACGGATGAGATCGTCTATGGCGCTTATCTTGCCATTTCCAAATCAGTCATGCTTTTCCAGGGCGAACAGTTTTTCCATCTGGGCACCCGCTTCCCTCTTTTGCCTTATGAGGCCCGTATAAAAGGAAAAAATATATCCATGTACGCAGGCCTGAATATATTTTTCAGCCCTGATATTATGATCGCAGGCGAGCTTGAAAATATCTATTTCTCCGGCGGCAGAGGGAAGGAGATACTGTATAATACGGGATTGAAATATAATTTTACAGAAGCTTTAAGTATAACACTCAATTTTCAATATACTCCCTCAAGAGAGATCAATCCTATGGACAGAGTCAGCCGTTCCCTTTTACTGGAATACCAGAACATATTTTATTAATTTTCAATTCTTAATTATTAGTTTTTAGTTCAAAAAAAGACGTTTATTGTGTCGAGGCGTCAGGAAAACCTTTCCTTATATATAGTATAATTTCCTATACTAAAAATTAAGAACTAAAAACTATCAACAAATAAATGGCTCTTGCCATTTAATTAATAGTGATTATATTACCCTAGTGTCCGAGTCCCCGTGGTTTTTTAGATCGCAGGGACAATGTTCAGAGGACCCAAGGATATTTATCTGATAGAATGGTCAAATACTATGAAATGTGATGTTTGTAAAAAAGAAGAAGCCATTATACATATTCAGGAAGTAGCTAATAATAATATCAAAGCCATACATCTGTGTGAGGAGTGCGCCAGGTCTTATGGGATAAAAGGCAATATTATGAACCTTGGATTTACCCTGATAGATATATTCAGCAATATGACATCCGGGAAACTGTTATCGAAACAATCAAAACCCTCCGGATCGAAAGATGAATTGATAATACCTCAACAAGATAATCTAAAATGCCCTGTTTGCAATGAAACATTTTCTGAATTTATTGAGACCGCCAAATTAGGGTGTGGTTACTGCTATATTGCCTTTCATGACAGGATAAAACCCCTTTTACGCAAGATACACAGCCAATCTCTTCATAAAGGGAAAGTACCCAAAAACATGCAGGAAAAAGTATCATTGAATAAAGCCCTGCGTTCTCTGAATAACAGATTAAAAATATCTTTAAAACGTGAAGATTACGAAAAAGCGGCACTGTTAAGGGATGAGATAAAAAAACTAAATGAAAAGATGGGTGAATGAAACATGAGTTTCTTTAAACCTGTAGAAGAGAACCTCCCGGCATGGTTGACGGATCCAAGTGATTACTCTGATATAGCGATCAGTTCCAGAGCGAGAATAGCCAGAAATTTGAAAGGATATCCCTACTGCCAGAAGATATCCCCTCATCAGGCGAAAGAGATCATAGAAAAAGTGAACAACATTCTTAAAAAACAAAAGATCTCTAAAAATATCATGTTCATTAATCTGAAATTTCTTCCTCCTGTTTCAAAGACCTTTCTGAAGGAGAGATTCCTGGCGACAGAATACCTCCTGCAGGGTTCCCATAAGGAAATAATCGCCGATAAGAAAGAGAGTTATGCTATTCTTATTAACGAAGAAGATCATATCAGGATCCAGGCCATCACAGGCGGGTTTTCCATAGATAAGGCTTATAAAAAAGCCTCTTCCATTGAGTCGATACTGGAAGATAATGTTGAATTTGATTTTACTGAACATTTCGGATACCTGACAGCCTGTCCGACCAATACGGGCACCGGATTGAGAATATCTGTCATGTTACATCTGCCGGGACTAACCTTGAAAAAAAAGATAAAGGACATGTTACATTCCCTGGCAGAAATGGGTTTTTCCATTAGAGGGTTCTATGGTGAAGGCTCAGATTCATTTGGTTCGATCTATCAGATCTCCAACCAGCATACTCTGGGTCTTTCTGAAAAAGATATTTTAAAAAAGATGAGCCATGTCTTTCATGAGATATACAGTATGGAAATAAAAGTTCAAAAAGAATTAAAAGTTAATAATCTAAAATCGATCAGGGATCGCGTTAACCAATCGTTTCATCTTTTACAAAATACAGATTCCCTGGATCTAAAGCATTCTCTGGAACTTTTATCAGATATCAGGCTGGGTCATCTGCTAAAAATCGTTAAATTTCCGGATCTGTCAATATTGAATAAACTATTGATCCTGATCCAACCCATGCATCTTCTTAACCTTTATAATATTTCATCCGATGATTTTAATAAGGAAGCAGAGGATAGATTAAGAGCCACGATCCTCAGAAAGTATTTTCAGGGAGCAAAACATGTTCGAACAGTTTACAGCCAGAGCCCAACAGATCATTAAGATTTTTGCCCAGGAAGAAGCCAAGAGGTTGGGCCATGAAAGCATTATGTCTGAACATATCTTCCTCGGCCTTTTACGGGAAGGGGAAGGAGTCGCCGCCAGGATCCTTTTAAATCTTGGAATGGACCTTGATATTTTGAAAGAAGAAGTAGAAATGGCCATGCCTCAGGGATCAAACGCTATTATCTTTGGTGAAACGCCGCTTAGTCCCCATGCTAAAAAAGTGCTAAAGCTGTCTCAGGAAGAAGCCAAAGAGATGGGACACAATTACGTGGGAACGGAACATCTTCTTCTTGGTGTATTGCAGCACACTGATAACGCTGCCACTGAGATCCTGAATGCCGAGGGAATAGACTCTGAACTGGTCCGCGAAGAAATCTTCAAGATCATGGGAACCGAGCCGCCCTCGGAATCACTGAAAAAGAAAAAGAAAAAGACACCCAATCTTGATAAATACAGCCGCAATTTAACCAACCTGGCCAGGGAAGAAAAACTGGATCCTGTGATCGGTCGGGATTCAGAGATCGACCGCATCATCCACATACTCAGTCGCCGCACAAAAAACAATCCTGTTCTGGTTGGCGAACCGGGCGTGGGAAAGACCGCTATTGTTGAAGGCCTGGCCAAGCGGATATCTGATGGCGCGGTCCCTGAAGTCCTTTTAGATAAAAAACTTGTTGTGCTCGATCTGGCCAGTGTTGTGGCCGGGACAAAGTACAGAGGCGAATTTGAAGAAAGGATAAAGAATATTTTAGGCGAGATTGAAAAAGCAGAAAATATCATCCTGTTCATTGATGAGATCCATAACCTCATCGGAGCGGGTGGCGCTGAGGGTGCCCTTGATGCGGCCAATATATTAAAACCATCCCTGGCAAAAGGGAACATACGATGTATCGGGGCCACCACCATGGATGAGTACAGGAAATATATTGAAAAAGATTCGGCTTTGGAACGACGATTCCAGATGGTGATCATTGAAGAGCCATCAGTGGAAGAGACCATAAAAATACTACAGGGTCTTCGTCCTAAATATGAAGAATTTCACAAAATTAAATATTCTGATCAGGCTCTGGAAAGTGCTGTCAAACTTTCGTATCGATATATCTCTGACCGATCCCTTCCCGACAAGGCGATCGACATTATCGATGAAGCCGGGGCTAAAGTTAAGATCAAAAGAGTAGAGAAACCTCCTCAGCTCATCCATATTGAAAAAAAAATTCAAAAGTTAAATACTGAAAAAAGCGATATGGTCTCCAAACAACTCTATGAATTAGCCGGTCGAAAGCGGGATGAGATAAAGGAGATCCAGACAAAATATAATGATGTGAAAAAGGACTGGCTCAGCAAAGTCAAGCAGAAAGAAGTAACAGTAAATGAAGATGATATACTGAATATAGTAACCGGTTGGACTAAAATACCTGTCGAGCGGCTTTTGGAAAAGGAGATGGACCGTCTTCTGCGTATTGAAAAAGAGTTGAAAAAACGTGTTGTGGGTCAGGATGAAGCCATAGAAAAAGTAGCCCGGGCCGTACGGAGATCACGTACCAATATTGGTGATCCCAGGCGTCCTTCGGGTTCTTTTATTTTTCTGGGCCCCAGCGGCGTAGGCAAAACCCAACTGGGAAGAACACTGGCCGCTTTTTTATTCGGGGATGAATCGGCTCTGGTACGTATCGACATGAGCGACTTTATGGAAAAACATTCCGTATCCAGGTTAACCGGGGCTCCACCGGGCTATGTGGGTTATGAGGAAGGAGGAATTTTAACAGAAAAAGTGAGGCGCAAGCCCTATTCTATCGTTCTTTTTGATGAAATTGAAAAAGCCCATCCGGATGTTTTTAATATTCTTCTTCAGGTCTTTGAAGAAGGAGAATTGAGCGATAATCTGGGTCATGTAGTCGATTTCAGGAACACGATCATAATCATGACATCCAATATCGGCGCTTCCGAGCTGGATGATGAATTTGCTATAGGTTTTGAAAAAGGTTCCGGTTCAAAAGGATCCGATAAACAGATGGAATCCGGCATTAAAAAGAAAATAAAAAAAATCTTCAGACCGGAATTCTTGAACCGGATCGATGAAATAGTGGTCTTTAAAACCCTTTCTGAGAAATCACTTTTAAAAGTGGTTGATATTCTGATAAAAGAGGTTGAGCAGAGGCTTCAAACCTATGAGGTAAAATTGCACTTGACCTTGAAAGCAAAAAAATATCTGCTCCGGGAAGGTTATAACAAAACATATGGCGCCAGGCCATTAAAACGGACCATACAACGAGAGATAGAGGACCAGCTGGCTGTTTTTATTCTTCAGAAAAAAATAAAACAGGGGGCTTCGATCAATATCTCATTTGAAAAAGATAAATTAGACTTCAAAATCGAGTAAAATAAATTAATAGTTTAAAATTAACATAGTTGGTCGGATCTTTGTCATCCCTGACGATCCGACGACACGTAGGATACGTGGAGTGTCAAATCTGCCATGGATGGCAGAAGATTTGACCCCTACATACCTCCTGTTGTTGGTCG
>JAFGFC010000098.1 GCA_016931325.1 Spirochaetota bacterium
GGTCAATGAAATAAAGTTATTCTTCCCAGACAAGGTCAGTCGGCCTTACAGGTGATTTTGTTTTCTCGGATATATCGGAACCTCTGACACCGGCCACGGCTGTTACGGCGCTTCCGGATTTTCCCTCTTTGCCAAGTTTATTTTTTAAACCCTTTAATTTGGCCATAAGAGAGGATTTCTTGTTCTTTCCCGAACTGGCTTGCGAGATCATATCTTTAACTTTGATTATCTGGCCGGCTTTGACAGTAAAAATTGATCCATCCTTTAACTGGACCCTGGCTTCACTGTTTTTACCTGCCTTGATCAGAAAATCATCTCTCAATTTCATATTCAACTTGGGTTTGAGCCATGTTGATCCGGAATCACTTTTTAAAAGCACCTTTCCCCTGTAGAACTTTAACACACCCACTGTTTCAGCCATAAGGAAAGCTGTAAAAAGGATTAAAACAAACACAGCGACAATAATCTTTCTCGCTGTCATCTTTTCACCTCCTTTACTGTATATGAGGTGCATATTTTACCTGATCATACATAATAAAGCATGTAAAATAGTATCTTGCCCCTAATAATATTATACCCCAAACACTCATAAATTCCCACTTTTTTTGAAAAATTTATTGTTTTTATACCTGATATATGGCAAAAATCATATTTTTTTATCATACATCAGGGAGATATTGCCCAAATCATACATTAATGACTTTCTTTGCGTATTCAATATGCTTAAAGATCAGCTATGCTTAAAAACTGAATTCCGATATTTTTATCATAATTATGGTTCGGGCAACAGCTCCTAAATGTATTGAACCCAAAACTAATGCTCTACTTTTTGCCGCAGATAAGCCGGTATGTCATAATTTTCTTCATCCCAGTTCATTAAAAACTGGGGGGTTGTATCGATCTCTTTCTTTTTCTGTTCTTTTACTATTTTATCTTCTTTCCCCATACTGGAATCCTTAATGCTCTCTTTCAGATACCGTTTAAAAGCCGGCTTTTCGAATTCTTTACCCGCCATGATCTCCAGCTGCAAGGGTTTATATTTTCTCTCCACGGCCTCTTTATTATACTCTCTGTGTTTGAAACCGGTCGCTACGATGGTGACCTTTAATTCATCGGTCATATTGGGATCGATCATCTGCCCGTAAATGACATTAGCATTTTGATCCACAACTTTTGTTATGGTGTTGGCCACCTGGTTAACCTCATGGATCGTGATGTCATTGCCGCCTGTGATATTGATCAGAATGCCGGTGGCGCCTTCAATGGAATCATTTTCCAATAACGGTGAAGATATGGCTGATTCAACGGCATCGATGGAACGGTTATCACCTTTTCCTATTCCCACACCCATTATCGCTCGTCCTTTTTCACTCATGACAGTACGGAGATCAGCAAAATCAAGATTGATCAGTCCCACTCCTGTAACAAGTTCAGCAATGCCCTGAACAGCATGTCTGAGGACATTATTGGCCACGGCAAAACTTTCTATATACGAAGTTTTCTTTGAAGCGATCTTTAAAAGATTATCATTATTAATAATGATCAAAGAATCAACATTATCAACCAGCCTGGATATCCCGGACATGGCCTGCTCCATTCTCTTTGGCCCTTCAAAACCGAAGGGTTTGGTTACAACTCCTACAACAAGGATACCCAGTTCTTTGGCCAGCCTGGCGATGATAGGCGAAGATCCTGTCCCTGTGCCGCCTCCCATACCGGCTGTAATAAAGACCATATCACTGCCTCTCAGCACGTCAGAGATCATTTCCTTGGATTCATTGGCGCTTTTTTCACCCACATCAGGAATAGAACCGGCTCCCAGACCGCCTGTCACTTTCGGACCCAGCTGGATCTTCAAAGTCGCTTTTGACGCTTCCAGATGCTGGGCATCTGTATTGGCCGCAATAAAATCAACACCCTTGATCCCTGTTGAGATCATATGATCCAGAGCGTTTGAACCTCCTCCGCCTACTCCAACGACTTTGATCGTTGTGGGAGATTTCTTTTCTTCAATAATTTCGATCATGTTATTCCCCTCCTCCGTTTGTTTTTTTAGCCGAGCCTTTAGGGTATGAAGCGCCCTTCAGGCTCGGAATAATATATATATTTTTAAAAATTTTCTTTGAACCATATACCCAGCCTTTTCATTATATTTTTAAACAGGTTATCGCCGGACGCCTTATAAAGTTCAGAATAACTTTTATTCCTTGAACCATAGTGCACCAGCCCGACACCTGTTGCATATAAAGGGTTATTAACGGTATCGATCAGGCCTCCTATCTTTTCCGGAACGCCTATTCTTGCCGGGAGGTTCATGACCTTCTCAGCCAGATCCACGGTCCCTTCCAATAGAGAACCTCCACCGGTCATGACAACACCGGCAGCGATCAGTTCGTCAAAACCGGAGATCTTGATCTCCCTCTGAACCAATCCTATGATCTCTTCCATACGTGGTTGAATGATCTCGCTCAAGAACTTTCTCGACACCTGTTTGTTCTTCCGTCCCCCGACAGATGGGACTTCGATCATATCATCCGCATTGATAATATCCTGGCAGGCGCACCCGTATTTCTTCTTTATGATCTCTGCCGAGGAAACAGGAGTCCGAAGCCCGATAGCGACATCATTGGTCACATGATTTCCTCCTAAAGCGATCACACTGGAGTGCCAGACACTGCCATTAATGAACATAATAATGTCCGTCGTGCCGCCTCCCAGGTCGACGAGAACAACTCCCAGCTCTTTTTCTTCATCTGTCAGGATCGCATCCGCCGATGCCAGAGGTTCCAGAACAATGTCTTCCACTTCATAGCCGGCCCGATGAACACTTTTCACTATATTTTCTATGGATGATACCGCCCCTGTCACAATATGAACTTCTGATTCCAGTCGTATTCCGGACATCCCCACCGGGTCTTTTATTCCATCCTGATCATCCACGATATATTCCTGAGGAATAACATGAAGGACCTCCCTGTCTATGGGGATAGAGATCGCTCTGGCCGCATCAATGACCCTGTCCACATCCGCTTTCGTGATCTCGTGATTTTTTGAAGAGATCGCCACAACCCCGCGACTGTTTATTCCTTTTATATGCCCACCGGCTATTCCTGTAAAAACAGATTCCACTTCGACTCCCGCCATCAGCTCAGCCTCTTCGATCGCCTTATTGATTGACTTGACGGTATTATCTATATTAACGACAACGCCTTTCCGTAATCCATTGGACGGAGCGGTTCCCACTCCAATAACATCAACACCGCCCATTTCATTCATCTGCCCTATCACAGCGCAGACTTTCGTCGTGCCGATATCCAACCCGGTAATAATTGTATCATCTGCCAATTCTCTCACCTCCTGATCTTTGAATTTTCAGCTGTTCCTCCATTTGATCACAGCATCGTCATATTTGAAATCAATATATTCAACTGTACTGAGTCTATCATAGACGACCATGATAAGAGAATTAAGTTTTTCTAATTTAGATATGTCAACTGATCCCAGAAAAACAGGGATGTTCTGCTCATTCAGAATAAGTCTTACTTCATATTCCGGAAAAGCATCGCGAATATTTATTTCAGCTAAAAGTCTTTCAAAATTATATACCTTTTTATTCATCTGACTGAAAGAGCGGATGATGGAAATGATCTTTTCATCCTTTATTTTTTCACCTAAAAAGATCTCTTCGTTTCTTATCCCGGTATAAACAGGCAGATCGTAGTTTGAGATGGTATCACCCTTCCCAATAATATACCCTTCTTCATCCACTTCAAAGATCTTGTACAACGTTCCTTCTTTCTTATTGACCAGGGCGACCGGTTGTCTTTCCTCAACTGAAATGATAAGGTGATGAGGCAATCTCCTGTTGACCGTGACATTTTTTATCCGGGGATGCATCTGTAATTTTGTCTCTAATTTTCCCAGATCGACCTCGAAGATATTTTTAATATCAGTCAGTTCACCTGCCTGTAGAATATCATTCATGCTCAGGACCTTGTTCCCGTTGATAATGATATTATCCACGCTGAAAACATAGGTCATCTTTAAAAATGTCACGACCCTTTCGACCAGCAGGATGAAAGCAAAAAGGATCACCAGAATAGCGACAGTCCTGGAAGCCAGATAAAGCTTTTTCTTTAATTTTATCTGTTTCAATTTTTCTGTCCAGTTTATCTGATTCAGATATTTTTCAAGAGAATTCATATTATTTCTTTCACCATATATTTTTTTTTAATACGAGTACTGTACAGGATCTTTTCCACCAGCTGAGGCATCTGAATCCCCATTTCCCGGGCTTCAGCGGGCAGGTCACTCGTTTCGGTCATACCCGGAACAGAATTCACCTCCAGAATATAGACATCATTACCTGATACAACCATATCCACTCGTGTTACACCAAAACACCAGAGCGCCTGATGAGCCTTTACAGCGAGATCTTTTACCTTTTTCGTCATGGCCTCATCAATCCCGGCCGGCAGGATAAAACGGGTCTTCCCCTTTGTATATTTCGCCTCGTAATCATAAAATTCATTCTCAGAGACAAGTTCAAGTACCGGCAGGGCTATGATCTCTTTATCATCTTCAAGAACTCCCACTGTTATATCTTTGCCTTTTATATATTTTTCAATGATCCCGTCATGATATTTTTCCAGAAAAGGATCGATCTTTGATCTCAGTTCCTCAAGGCTGTTGACCTTTTCCAGGCCGATACTGGACCCTTCCCGGACAGGTTTCAGCATAACAGGAAACCCTAATTGGCTCACTTCTGTTACCTGTCGATCGGAAAAAATCCCGCGCAGGATAATTCCAGGAGGCACAGGAAGATGATTGGCGATCAGCAACTGTTTGGTTACGATCTTGTTCAGCGAGACAGCGCTTCCTAAAATTCCGGATCCGGTATAAGGGATCCCCATGATCTCTAAAAGACCCTGTATGGTTCCATCTTCTCCCGGCGCGCCGTGAAGGATAATATAGGCTATATCTATTTTTTCCTGCTTTAATTGACTGACAATATGACCGGGGATCAGATCGATCTTGATCGCCTTATAACCGGCCTCTTTTAACGCCTTGAATACATTATCACCGGAACGCAAAGATACGTCCCGCTCGCTTGACGGGCCGCCCATGATCACACCAATTTTACATTTTTTCAGATCTTTCATTTTAAAGTTCGACGTTCGACGTTCGAGGTTCGAGGTTGATGAAAACATAAAATAGAACGGTAAACATCATAACTCTCCATGTTAATTTTTATATTATCTCTGCCATTTCTTCTGTCGTAACTTTTCAATAATGACGGGCGCGATATTTTTTATATCCCCGGCTCCCAGTGTCACTATGGTATCATTCCTCTCAGCTAAATTTACCACATCATCTATCACATCTTCTTTTACGGGATAAAATTTTACACTTTTTGAAAATCGCTTCACACTGTTAAAGATCAGGCGGGCGCTGACCCCTTTCATGGGTTTCTCCCCGGCCGCGTATATCTCTGTTATGAACACATGGTCTGCTTTTGAAAATACATCTTTAAATTTATTATGCAACAATTTTGTTCGGCTGTATCGGTGTGGCTGAAAAATAATGATCAATTTTCCTTTTCGCCCCGGGACAGAATCAAGGGTAGCCCTGATCTCTGTTGGATGATGCCCGTAATCATCAAAGACCCTTACCCCATTCACCTCCCCGATGAGTTCCAGCCTTCTCTCCACTCCCTGGAATTTAGCCAGACCTTTTCTGATCTGCCGAAAGGGTATACCCAGTTCCATACACAGCGCTGCGGCTGCCAGAGTATTCGACACATTGTGCCGGCCGTATATCTTTAATTTCAGTTCTCCTAATTCATCTGATCCCTTCATCACGGCAAATGTAATCCCTTCCTGTGTCTGCCGTATATCTTTAGCCTGATAATCAGCATCTTTCTTGAACCCGTAGGTTATGACCTTCTTATAGGCATGGTCCAGAATGGCATTGATATGTTCATCGTCTTTGCAGACCACTGCAAAGCCATAAAAAGGAATACGATTGATAAATCTTAAGAAAATATTCTTTAAATTTTCGAATGTACCGTGATAATCCAGATGATCATCATCAATATTCGTCACGATAGAAAATTCCGGCGCCAGCTTTAATAATGAGCCGTCACTTTCATCGGCTTCACAGATTAAGAAACGCCCTTTCCCCAGCCTGGCATTTGACTTGATATTAAAAAATTTTCCTCCGATCACCACGGTGGGTTTGTATCCGGCCGAATCAAAGATCGAGCCTACAAGAGAAGTGGTTGTTGTTTTTCCATGTGTTCCGGCTACAGCGATCCCTCTCTTTAATCTCATGATCTCCGCCAGCATTTCCGCTCTGGGTATGACCGGGATCTCATTTTCTTTGGCGTAAAGGATCTCCGGATTTTTCGGATTGATAGCCGAGGAAAAAACAAGGACATCAGATCCTTCCACGTTCCCGGCTTTGTGCCCTATCACTATCTTCGCTCCCCGTCTTCTCAAATGAACAATGGCTTCCGATTCCACCAGGTCAGAACCTGTTACGTTAAATCCTAAAGTAAGCACTACTTCGGCGATCCCGCACATGCCACTGCCGCCTATACCGGTAAAATGAATATGTCTTGTTTTACCAAATATCTTTTTTTTGAAATATCTCATATTATTTCCCGCATCAGGGTCTTGATCACTTTTTCTGTTGTATCTTTATGATAAAGTTGTTTCATGCTTTTTTTCATTCTTTGCAATATAGCTTTTCTTTTAAAAAGTTCTCTGATCCTCTGCAACAGAAGGCGAGATGAAAGGTCTTTTTCCTGGATAACCAGGCCCGCCTTTTTGTTCTCTATGATCCGGGCATTGAGCAGTTGATGATCCTCCGCTGACACGGGTAAGGGGATCATGATAGCCGGGATGGAAAAATAAGCCAGCTCGGTCAGGCTTAAAGCTCCCGCGCGTGTAATAGCCAGATCAGCCAGGGAATAGGCGTATTCCATCTGCTGCAAATAGGGCAGGATCGATATTTGCCCTTTTTTCTTTTTTGAATTGAATTTTTGAAAATGAGTTTTTCCGGTAATCCAAATAATACCAAAATCACCTAATTTGTCAATAGATTCCCGGATCACTTTATTTATCGCCAGAGCCCCCTGGCTGCCGCCCATAACCAGTATGATCTTTTTTTTATTAATATTAAAAAATTTCAAAGCCTCTTTTTTGTTCACCTTTTTCTTCAGGGCTTCCCGCAGGGGGTTTCCCACGACCAGAGATCGTTTAAAAAAACGCCGGGTATATTCAAAATTGACAAATACGATCCTGGCCCATCTTTTAAAAAGCCTGTTAACAATGCCGGGATAACTGTTCTGCTCGAACAGGAATAAAGGTACACGAAATAATACAGAGCAACAAAGCACGGGAAAACTTAAATATCCGCCAAAGGAAAGGACAGCATTTGGTCTGACCTTTAGCAGGATAAAAAAGCTTAAGAAAAAACCATAAAAAACATAGAAAAAAGAAACCAGATTCGTAAGGGTCAATTTCCTTTTCAATCCTTTGCCGGGCAGAAAGATCAAATTCTTTTTTATCTCCTTTAACTGGGGCACAATATCCAGGTCTTTTTTCCGGCACAGGAAACGGACAACATGGTTTTCCTTTGCCAGAGTCTCAAAAATAGAAAGGGCAGGGATAATATGTCCTCCGGTTCCGCCGGCTGCAATAATAAATCGTTTAATCATCAGCCGTTCCTTCTTCTGCTGGTCTGGCCAGTCTTGATATATTTAAAAGTATTCCTATACTTATCATATTGATCAAAAGGGAAGACCCGCCGTAGCTGATAAAGGGAAGCGGCAGGCCGGTTACAGGAATAAGCCCTGTATTAACAAAAAGATTAACAAGGATCTGTATACTGAGCATAATACTGATGCCGGATGCCAGCAAAAATCCGAACCGATCAGACGCATTCATGGCGATCCTGACAGCGCGATAGACAATATAGATAAAAAGGACCAGGAGCAGCAGGCTTCCCAAAAATCCTGTCTCTTCCCCGATAACTGAAAAAATAAAATCAGTATGAGGCTGAGGAAGATACCAGAGTTTCTGTACGCCTTTTCCCAATCCCACTCCTGTCAGTCCCCCGATCTGGAAACTCTTGATAGATTGAATGATATGATATCCCTTATCCATGGGATCCGCCCAGGGATTGATAAAAGCCAGAAGCCTCATTTTTCTATATCCCACCCTGGTTATCAAAAAGTAAGCGATCGGTAAAATGCCAAAAGCCGTACTGAACAGATAGATCGTCCTTATTCCGCTTATATAAGATAAAAGTCCGGCAATAACAATGATCACAAAACCCGTGCCGAAATCAGGCTGTAACAGAACAAGAAAAAAAATAGTGGATATGATGATCAGGGTTGGCAGATAACCCCCTAAAAAATTCTGTGTTGTCATTCTCTTTTTTGTAAAAATGTAAGAAAGATAAATGATCAAAGCCAGCTTGGCCAGTTCTGACGGCTGAATACCTAAAAATTTATATCTGATCCAGCTTCGGGAACCGCTGACCATTTTGCCTATCCCTGGAATTAAAACCAGCACCAGAAGGATGACAGACAGCATAATGATAAGACGGGCGATCCTTTTAAATAAATGATAGTTAATGGTCAGAAGCAGGATAATAAAAACCGTGCCCAGCCCGATAAAGATCAATTGCTGGATAAAAACATAGTACTGATTATGATAGGCCATACGGGAGAACCCGATACTGGCGCTGTACAGCATGCTGATCCCAAAAGCCAAAAGCAGGTAAACGGCAGCCAGGAGTTTGAAATCAGGGGCTTTATATTCCGGTCTGATCATGCCTCGCTCTCCTTTTTCAGATCCATCACGATCTTTTTAAAGGTCTTGCCTCTTTCTTCAAAATTTTTAAACATGTCAAAGGAAGCACATCCGGGTGATAAAAGGATGGTGTCACCCTTTTGAGATAAATTAAAAGACCGATGAACCGCTTCCTCCAGCGTCGTAACTTTTATCTTTTCCTTGAATTTAAGAGAACTCTTGATCTTTTCGCTGGCTTCCCCGAAAAGCACTATTTTTTTCGCTTTCTTTTTAAGGATTGGATCAAGAGAAGAAAAATCCAATCCCTTATCCCTTCCACCCATGATCACGATCCCCTTATCGTTTATACTGTTCACACTCATCCGGACAGCGGAAACAGTGGTGGCTTTGGAATCGTTGATGAATTTTCTCCCTTTTATCTCGGCCACCAGTTCCATCCTGTGTTCCAGCCCCTTAAATTCTTTTATCCCCTTTCTGATCTGGTCATCCGTCAGCTCCATCAGTTTGGCAATGGTAATAGCGGCCATGGTATTCTCTTTATTATGTTCACCTGAGATCTTCATATCACTGACCTGGGCCACTTTTTCAACAGCGTCGCCTTTTTTAAAGAAAAATTCGTCTTTTTTTAAATAACATCCGCAGGGCGGTATTTTTTTCCGGCTGAAATAATACTTTTTCGATCTTATTCTGTCCTGACCGGACATTGATCCGGGATCCTCATAATTGAGGACAGCAAAATCCTCTTCTGTTTGATTGGAAAACAGATTCATTTTAGCCTGGATATAATCCTCCATTGAATGATAACGATCCATATGGTCCGGGGCTATATTCAAAAGCACACCGATAAAAGGTTTAAAATCAATAATGTTTTCCAGCTGAAAGCTGGAAAGCTCGGATACCACAACGGTATCTTCAGGTACGTTCATCAGTTTTTCTACCAGAGGTTCACCGATATTTCCGCCTACAATAACATTTTTCCTTCCCTGTTTCAATATGGTTCCTGTCAGGGCGGTGGTGGTTGACTTGCCGTCCGTCCCGGTAATGCCGATCCAGTTACGCGGAAATTCTTGATAGGCCAGTTCGATTTCGCTGAAAACAGGGATCGAGCTTTTTCTGGCTTTCTGTATTAAGCCAATATCACTGGGAACTCCGGGGGACAGGACAATAAGATCAATATTTTCAAGTATTTTATCATTGTGTTCACCCAGGTGCCATTGAACGTCCATACCTTTATACTCCTGCGGTATCTCTTCTATCAGATCGGTGGCTTTCACCATACATTTTTTTTTAAAAAGGTATTGAATGGTAGCCAACCCTGTTTTCCCAAAGGCTCCCACCACCAATACATTATTAATATCTTTTCCTATTTTCATATTTTATCTTTTTAATCACAGAATGCTCATTCCTGTTCTATCATTTAACTTTCTTATATTTAACGTATCTTCAACCCGATACTCATTCCAACAAGTGTAAAAATAAGCCCGATGATCCATAAGCGAATGATGATCTTTGATTCCGCCACGCCCTTTAATTCATAGTGATGGTGAAGCGGCGCCATTTTAAAAACACGCTTTCCGGTTGTTTTGAAAAAAAACACCTGAATGATCACAGACAGGGCTTCCAATACAAAAATCCCCCCCAGCATGATCAAAAGGACCTCTTTTTTCAGCACAATGGCAAAGATCCCGATGAGCCCGCCCAGTGACAGAGCTCCGGTGTCTCCCATAAATACTTCTGCCGGATGCGCGTTATACCATAAAAATCCCAGTGAGGCCCCGACAAAAGCCGCTCCAAAAACGCTTAATTCACCGCTGCCCTGAATAAAGGGGATCTTGAGGTACTGCGCGATCTTATAATGGCCTGAAAGATAAGCCATAGCGGTAAAGGAGGCCAGGGTTAATATAGAACACCCGATAGCCAGGCCATCAAGGCCATCTGTTAAATTCACCGCATTAGATGATGCCAGAAGAATAATGATGCCAAACAGAATGTAAAAAATACCCATATCCATTATATCAGATATAACAAAAGGCACAAACAATTTGGTCTTATCCGGGCTCCCTTTAATAAAAAAGTAGAGGGCAACCAGTACAATCGAACTGATAACAAATTCCCCTGTAAATTTCACTCTCATATGAAGGCCTTTGCCCTGGATCTTTTTCAATTTAATGTAATCATCGATAAAGCCGAGGATCCCGAAGGCGCTGGCCACAAAAAGAAAAAGGTATATATAGACATTATCCAGCCTTGCCCAGAGCAAAATGGATGCAAAGGCAGAAATAAGGATGATGATCCCTCCCATGGAAGGAGTTCCTTTTTTCTGTTTATGCCTGTCCGGGGTATCTTCCCTGACTGATTCATTAAATTTCTTTTTTCGCAACCATTTGATGATCCGTTTCCCGATCATAAAGCTGATAATTAAGGATGTGATGGTAGCATAAGCGGCCCGAAAGGTGATGTATTTGAACAGGTTGAATCCAAAGAAGATATCTCGTAAAGGATAGAAAATATGATACA
>JAFGFC010000099.1 GCA_016931325.1 Spirochaetota bacterium
ATAAATCAAGCTTTTTCTGTCTATCCACATTCCCTTGACTTATCAAAATTATAGTTCTATGGCTTTTATATGCATTATTATTCTTTAATTGGATTCAAGGGTCCAAGGACTCAAGGAGTCTAGGGTTCTAGTTAGGAATCATATCAAATAGACAATTTCTAAGGGTCCTTGAACTCCGGAACCCTTGATTCCTTATGAATAAACCTTGTCTTTTCCAAAAAATTTATATATAATGAGTAGTTTAAAATGAAAATCATATTAAAAACATTGTTCTTATTCGCGATGATTTTAACCGTTAAGCCGAAAGATCTTGTCTGCGACAGGATACGCGTGATGACGTTAAATCTATCCAGTAATTTTGAAATGAAATCAAGCATTAATGATCTGATAAAAAAGGAAAAACCCGATCTGATATCTCTGCAGGAAGCCATATGGTCTGTCAGAGGAGCCAGTTCAGGGCGCAGACGATTGCCATCAGGGGGCGTAACCATAATCCAGGATATGGCTAAAAAATTAGGGTATGAATATTCATTCGGATACGGTGTTGATGAAGAGCCTTTCAACGAACTTCGTTACTGGGGACCGGTGGTCCTCTCAAAAAGGAAAATACTCTCGACCAAACGTATCCCACTGGGAGGCCGAAGGGTCCTTGTTGAAGTCATCGTCAATACCGGCAGTAAGCCGTTAAAATTTTATGCGACTCATCTCCCTCCCTACTGGTGGCCGGGTTACGGATTTTCATTAAATCGGATAAAAGAAAGTTTTGTCTCGCGACAAAAGCTGATCAGGAACATGGTTAAATTTTTAAAACAAGATTTAAAAAACACGGTTCTGGCCGGTGATTTCAACAGTTTGAACTTTTTCCACGAGACCAAACCCATTGAAGACATCATGAATGATACTTATATTGAATCCGGCGGTCTGTTCGGCGCCACCTACCCTTCCTATATTCCTTTTGTCAGGGTCGATTATATTTTCGCCAGTAAAGATATCAAAGTCCGTAATTGCCGGACAAGTTCATATATACCGGATTCTGACCACAGAGCGGTCATCGCCGACCTCGAATATTAAAAAAACATTGATTTGAAAATTAAAATCATTATACTATTAAACGCATCTTCATTTCAATAAAATATGGATATTATCATAGGTTTTATTCTTATCATCTTATCTTTGGTTTTTCTTATTTATATTGTTCTCTGGAGCCGACGCACGATCAATCTTATCTGCGACAGAGAACCGTCTTCTTCCCGAAAAATCGCCAGAGAATTAAAAAATGGATAAAAAAGTCTCCCTGGAGTTATCGCGAGAACTGTCCCTGTTCCATATAACCATGATGGGGTTGGGGATGATGATCGGCGCCGGAGTTTTTATCGGGATCGGCAACTCGATCTTTGTAGCCGGACCCGGCGGTGTGATCCTCACCTTTACGCTGAACGGTGTTCTCGCCATTATGACCGCCATGTCATACGCCGAATTGAGTTCTGCCATCCCCCATGCGGGAGGGGCCTATAATTTTGCGCGAATAGGATTTGGCCGTTCTACTAGTTTTTTAGCCGGCTGGATGGAATGGTTTGCTTCCAGTGTGGCCGGCAGTATATACGCCATTACCTTTTCTATCTATCTGTTACGATATCTGGTAATTTTAGGGATTCTTCCTCCTGAAGGGTACGGTTACTTTGTTGAAAAACTGGTGGCCGGCCTGGTGGCTCTTTTTTTCCTTTATATAAATTATAGAGGGGCTTCGGAAACCGGCAAGGTGGGAGCTTTTTTCACTCTGGGACAGACCCTGTTTTTAATCATTATCGGGGCAATTGGATTATTCGTCGTTATTAAAGATCCTTCACGACTTGCCAATTTTAAACCTTTTCTCCCTTATGGATGGCACAGGATCCTGATCACCATGGGTTTTACTTATGTTGCTTTTGAAGGTTATGAGGTTATCGCCCAGGCCGGGGACGAAACCATTGATCCCAAGAGGAACCTTCCCAAAGCCATGTTGTATTCTGTCGTGATCGTTACCTTTACCTATGTCTTTGTGGCTCTGGCCGCCATTGTTTCAGTAAAGGCAGGAACCGACGGGATCCTTGTCCCGTGGAAATGGATAGCCGGCTTTAGAGAAAAAGGGTTTGGAGAAGCCATAGCCCGTTTAATGCCCATGGGGAATATCTTTTTAACCCTAGCGGTTATATTTGCCTCCACCTCAGCCCTCAATGCCACTATTTATTCAGCCACGAGGGCTTCATACGCCCTGGGCCGGGACCGTATGCTGCCGGCTATATTTTCAAATATCTCAAAAAAGCAAAAGACACCCTGGGTTTCCCTCCTATTTACTGGAATAATCATCCTCTTCGTAGCCATTCTTTTACCCACAATGGATGTCGCCTCGAGTGCCAGCATCATGTTTTTGTTTCTCTTTTTTCTGGTTAATCTATCTGTTATTAAAATCCGCAGGAATATGAGCGATGAACTTGAATACGGCTTTTTAATGCCCCTTTTTCCCCTGTTCCCTGTTATCGCCATAATAGGTCAGATTGTCCTGTCAATATGGCTGATCCATATGAGCTATATAGCCTGGATCATTGCTCCTTTGTGGATAGTAAGCGGTCTGGTAATTTACTATCTTTATTCCAGACATCATGCTATTACAACAGAAGACGAGATCCTTATATTTGAAGAAGAAAAAGATGTGCAAAAGAAAGATTATCGCCTTATGGTCTCTATAGCCAATCCGGATAACGCTTTAAATCTTGTAAGAACATCGTATCGTATATGCAAAGCAAAAAAAGCCTCAGTGGAACTTTTGCACATGATCCCGGTTCCAGATCAGGTTCCTATCAGTGATGCTGATAAATATATGATGGAAGGAAAGGAAGGGATCGTAGAGTCCATGCTGTATCTGACTCCCATGTTCCCTGTCAGCACAACCATACGGTATTGCCGTAACATAGCCCGCGGCATTGTCAGCGCTGTTAGAGAAAAACATATTGATATGCTTATTGTCGGATGGCACGGCAGGCCTAAAAGAAGTGAGTTCAGATTGGGAAGCATCATTGATTCCCTCATCGAGAGGACTCCGTGTAATGTGGCGATCTTGAAAAATCTGGGACACCGTCAATTCAAGAGGATCCTGGTTCCCCTGGCAGGTGGTCCGAATGGTCTCTTCGCCATGGAAATGGCAGATATTATTGCTAAAAATGACGGGGGAGAAGTAACTTTTTTTACAGTCAAGTCTGATAAATATCCATTTGATCTAAAACGTTTTATTGAGCAGAACAAGGACAAGTTGACTCTCCCTGAAAATAAAATTCATATAAAAGCGATTATGTCTTTTGATATTATTAACAGTATTCTGGAAGAGTCCCGGGATCATGACCTGGTAGTACTGGGTTGCACAAGGCAACCTCTTCTTTTTCAATTCATGAGACATTCTATACCGGAAACGGTGGCTCAAAAATGCCAAAAACCTGTTGTTATGGCTAAAGCATCCGGAGGGATCCGCTCATGGATAAAAAGATGGATTTAAGATCCACTTAATCTAAAAAGCATACTTCGCTGATAGAAATACTGCATATTTTCTGATCTGACAGGATCTGACCAAACACCTTGCCTGTAAATCCGTCATAGTCAAGTTTTTGAACAACAATTCCCACTTCCCGCTCAGGAAGAACAGGTTCCAGAAAACAGGCGCCAAGAATTTTTGTGGCCCTTATATTGACAGGTCTGGCATCAGGTTGTATGATGTGAGTTTTTTTAAATATAAAATAAGAAAGGCAAAGTCCCATCTGGCCGATCATTTCCAGTTGCAAAGAGCCCGGATAAACCGCAAAATCAGGGAAATGTCCTTTGAAGACAGGGTCATCTTTTAAAATTTTTCTGGACCCGAAGATAATCTCTTTTTCAAGATCGATGGCTTTGATCCCGTCGATCAGAAGAAACGGCTCTCTGTGAGGAATGATCTTTTTTATATCGTTTTGATTGTAATGGAGTTTTTGCGAAAGATCATTGAGGCGGGCTATGGGTTTTTTTCTGTACTGTCTGAGGATCTTTTCATAATCCATTTTTATTTCTTCAAACCCTTGGCAATAACATCCTCAATAATATTGCAGGCTTGATCGATCTCTTCTCTGGTCAGCTGGGAAGAGACGGATATCCTGAAACGCCTGGCATTGGCCGGTACGGCCGGGAAATCAACAGGCTGCAGGAAAAGACCCCTTTTCTGAACTTCAGCCGCCATCTTGAACAGTTTTTCACCGGATGGGCCAATAATGATAGGTATGACCTGTGATTCAGTGCCACCCAGATCCAGATTCAAATCAAGCAACTGCTTTTTAAAATATTTTACATTTTTCCATAGTTTATCGCGCAGGTTGGAATCACGGGTCGCTACTTCCAGGGCTTTGATAAGACCGGCAACAACCGGAGGAGAAGGAGCGCAGGAAAAATTAAAGGGAGAAGAATAACATTTAAGATACCGGATAATTTTTGCGTTCGAACAGACAAATCCTCCTACACCCCCGAAAGATTTACTCAACGTTCCGAAAGAAACTCCCATTTTCTCTTCAAGGCCAAAATGTTCCGCGACTCCCCTTCCGTTTTCCCCGAACATGAGGGTTGAGTGAGCCTCATCAATATAGATCCTGGCATTATACGACTCACAGACCTTGACGATCTCCGGTAGTTTGACAAGGTCCCCATCCATGGAATAAACACCCTCAACAGCGACCAGTGTCCGTTTCCCTTTTGCTTTTTCAAGCATCATTCCCAGAGATCTTATGTTGTTATGTTCAAAAAAAAGCATCCTCGCACCTGATAGAAGGCCACCATCCACAAGACTCTTATGGCATTTCTCATCAAGAACAAAGTAATCATTTTTTCTTAGAATCCCCTGAATCGCGCCATAATTACCGCCCAGACCGCTGGAATAAAGGATACAATCTTCCTTTTGCTTGAAGTCAGCCAGCATTCTGGCAAATTTGACATGGAGATCATAGGTTCCTGAAAGAAGAGGAGCCCCTGAAGCACTCAGGCCATATTTTTTAACACCTTCAATGACGGCCTGGATGACTTCCGGATGAGAGGATAATCCCAGATAATTGTAAGATGTCAGGTTGATCACTTTTCTCTTTTTATGATCAATATTGCTGAGTATCTCTGTTGAGGCTTTTGGCGCGGTCAGCAATTGCTGTTCAAAAAAAGAAAAACTGGCGCTTATCCTGGGATTATTGATCCATTTCTCAAAATCCTCAGGAGGAGCCAGCACATCCGGGTTATCATTATATTGAAAATCAGCCAGACTATAACTTAAAATATCATCTTCCATGATATATTACACATACTGTAAGAATTTGTCGGCCAGCTGGTCAATATTCTGGATATCAGTCAGTTCGGACCGTGGGATCTTTATATTCAATTCTCGCATTGAACAGGATACAACCTCAATAATATCAAGGCTGTTCGCACCATAATCTTTCATGGATTTCTTCGGATCAATATCTTCTTCTTTTAGATCCTCAAGATTTTCCAGAATATGTTTCTTGATCACTTCAATAATTTTCGCTTTATCCATCGTCTACTCCTTTATATTTGCTGTTAGAGCCATAATATAGTATTTTTCAAATCATTTGTAAACTATAATTTTATTTTTTTTTAACTTTATTTTGAGACAGATACCTCATCATTATATTATCCCTTATGGGGAAGCCATGGTCTGCTGTAATGATCTGACCGTTAACCGCGTCCATCAGCCCGCTGCATAAACACAGAATAGCCCTGGCGCAATCCTCTGGCTTCAGGATATATTCCTCATTGACACCGTTCTTTTTCAGATACTTGAAAAATTCTTCTCCAAAGATCAACTGGAACGATTCTGTTTTCACTGTACCGAAACGCAGTATATTAACACGACTGCCCTCTTGAAACAGATGCACAGAAAGATATTTACCAAAAAATTCGAGCAGGGCTTTGGAGGCCGCCACAAAATCATAACCCTGATAAAAATGGTCAGGGCCGTCACTCGAAACACCTATGATATATTTAGGATAGGACCCGAACTTTTTTTTGATCTTTCTGGAATATTCTATCATGGGCCATGTGCTATATTCCAGAGTTTTGAATAATGATTTCTTCTTGTATTCCTCTAAAGACATCGTCCGTTGAGCAAATCCGACATTACTGATAAAGATATCGACCTTTTTTTCTTTTTTCGAGATTTCATCAAGCAGTTTATCAGTGTCCTCATCAACAGAAACATCAGCCTCTATCAGGGTCGGAGAGGCAAATTTATTTTTTTTAAAATCATCATATATTTTATCATTATTGGCTGATCCCCATTTATAGGTCATGTATAGTCTGGCCCCGGCTTTGGCAAACTGACAGGCTGTGGCGTAACCGATGCCTTTCGTGCCGCCGGTTATCAGGACGGCTTGGTTTTTCATATTGATTTCTATCATATTATTATTTACCGTATTTTTCCTCGATCATCTTTTTTGTTTCCGGGAACGCAAAGCTTAATCGATGCATGAAATCCTCATGAACACGGGCATCGATCAAAAGTTTTTTCTTTTTCGCGCTGAGAGTGTACTTTAAAAGTTGGATGGATTTGATGTTCTTTTCACTGATCTGAAGGGCTAAATCTTCTGCTTTTTTCATGACTTCAGACTTGGATAAAATATAATTAATATTAGTCCCTTTATCCACGAGCTGACTTCCTTTAAAAAGTTTGCCGGTGAACATCATCTCCGAGGCGATAAAAGGTCCCATCAGCTCGGGTAAAAGCTGAGTGCAACCCATACCGGGTGTAAACCCCAGTGACATGAAAACCGCCCCGTATCGACTTTCTCTGGCCGCGATCACAATGTCACAGCAGGCGGCCATAATAAGCCCACCCCCTACGGCATGGCCTTCCATGGCCGCGATAACAGGAACAGGTGTAAAAATAAGCTTTTCAGATATTAAAAGGTCTTTGACATGGATCTTTCCATCACAAAGATCTAAAAGATTCTGTTTATTAGCCCCGGCTGAAAAAACCTCATTCAGGCCTGACAGGATAAGGACCTTGATTTTGTTATTTTCTTCCAGAGTTGACAGCCCCTGGATCAGTTCACTGATAAAATCATCATTGAACTCATTCTTTCCTTTTTCGTCGTTCATTTTCAGGTGAGCTATGCCATTATCACGAACTTCGATCTTTATTCTCTTACTCATAATTTCACCTTTCAATCCTTTATCATATAGGTTTTGCAGGTCTATATTTTTCAAACCATACGGGTGTATTCCCCTCATTAAAATCTTTTATCGCCTGTATCACATTTTTATTTCTGATAAGACGAAGGAGGGTCTCTTTTGCTGTTTTAGATGCTTCTTTTATATCTTCCCTGGATAGCCTGTTAATGAATTCTTTTGTTTCTTTTAACGCTTCAGGAGACGCTCTCAGAAGTTTTTTAATAATAGATTTGATGCCTTTCTCCATTTCAGTTTCGGAAAAAACTTCATCGACAAGCCCTATATCCCTGGCTTTTTCAGCCAACAGCTTTTTAGCCGTTAATACAAGATATTTGATTTTCTGAGGAGACATTCTGACAGAAAGAAGAAAAGGGATAACATTAGCCGGTATAAGGCCAAAAAAAACTTCGCTTAATTCAAATGTGGACTTTTCCGAAGCCAGAACCACATCACAGGCCGCTACCAGACCCACTCCACCGGCTTTCACCTCACCTTTAACAACACAGATAACGGGCTTGGCTGAAAAATGAATAAGAGATAAAAGATCCACATAAAGGGATACAGTCTCGTCAGCTTTTTTTCTATTCTCTTCCGTTGACTGGTCCAGAGATTGCAGAAAGGAAAGATCCATACCAAGACAGAATTGATCGCCGTTCGAACGCAGCACGATAACCCTTGAATCCCTGTTTTGAATAGAAGATCCTAAAGTCTGAATGATAGCCTGAAGGCTCTTTTGATTCAGTACATTTCCCTGTTCGCTGTTGTTCAGTGTGATCAAAGCCACGTGTGAGTCAAGGTCCTGTTTCACTAAAGTCAATCGATCAACTCCATTCATATTTTCGATAAAAATCTTTTACTTCTTTTAACACCAGAAAACCATTCCCTTTATAATGTTTGTCATACCAGCTATCCAGTATGGAAAAATCCGGCTTGAAATTTTCTTTTTCAATATAACTCTCCCTTGTTCTTTCAATCATTTCATATTCATCCACACTGACTTCCCTTCGCATGTCAAATTTTTTATCAATATCCAGTTCGTTGATCAGCGTTTTTGCCCCCTTGCAGACCCTGGCGCTATAGAACTCCCCGATCGCGCCGGAACCATAGGAAAAGAACCCTATGCGGCTCCCTTCGTTTATTTTATCAACACTCTGGAGCAACCCGCACAGGCCAACAAAGTTACTGGCCCCGTAAGTGCTGCCCACCCTCATGGCGTATCTCAGTGAAGGAAGGACTTTTTTATCAAAACTCTCCCTGATCTCGGACTTTTTCCTCGGATGGGAAAGATTACAGAGTATCCGGTGCGCCTGAAAAGACATCCCGGGAAAGGGCATATGATAGATATTATAATCGAAATACGTGTCAAAATCAACGGGTTCCCCGGCATTCTGCAGATAATGCTTGTAAGCCCCTTCCAGTGCATCTATATAACTGTACAGGCTGACTTCATTATTTCCTGATTCATGTCTGGCTGACGGACGGAACGTATCATATACATCCGTAGTCCAGACCCCCTTTTTATCTATTTCATATTCAATGATCCTGGGATCTTCACTGACCAGCACGGCCGCGGCTGTTCCTCCCAGAACAAATTCATGATCCTTTCCAAAATGAGCCCTGCTGAAATCTGTCGCAATGATCAAAGCTTTTTTGCCCTTATTCAATCCTGCCGCTATCCAGTTTATAGCGCTGTCCAGGGCCGCCACACCGCTATAGCAGGCGTGCTTGGTCTCGTAATTCCTAATGTTGTTTGGCAAACCCAGCGCACTGTGAATATTCGTGCTGATAGGTTTTCCAAAATCAACCGAGCCTTCCGTGCCTGCGATCAAAAGCTCGATATCCTTTTTATCTTTTTCAGTAATGATAGGGCGCGCCGCATTGGCTCCCATGGTAACAGTATCTTCATAGGGAGGATTCAAAGACCGTGTATTAATCAGATAATCATTCACTACCCTTTCCGGATCCTTGCCTCTGGCTTTAGCCAGTTCTTCCTGTTTTAAAAAAAGCGAACAACCGTATATATTTATTTTTTCAATACCTATGCTTTTCATATTTACCTCTATATTTCGTTATTTTTTTAGTTTTCCGAACATTCCTAATTTATGGCGCGTATGTCAGGCCGCCTGAAACGCGTATCACTTCCCCGTTAATAAAATTCGATTCCGGTGATATAAGAAAATAGACAAGGTTGGCAATATCTTCGGCCGATCCCACCTTTTTAAGAGGACAGTGCTGTAGCCAGAATTTATGTAATGACTCGGCAAGATTATGCCGCGTCATATCTGTGGGTACATATCCTACCGTGACCACATTAGCTGTAATGCCTTTTGAGCCATACTCTTTAGCCAGGGTTTTGGTCAAGCCAATAAGGCCTGATTTACTGGCGGCATAATTCGCCTGACCAGAACAACCATCCTGGGCCAGTGAGGAGATATTAATGATCCTGCCGAATCGATTGGAAATGAAATGCATAAGAAAGCTTCTGATCACATAAAACGGTCCGGACAGATTCGTCGATATTACTTCATCCCATTCTTCATTTGTCATTAAAGCAGCCGCATTGTTTTTAACCACCGCTGCATTATTCACGACGGCATCGATATTCTCAAAATCAGTTATGGCCTGTTCAATTATCTTTTCAATTTGATCAGGATCTTTGCTGTCCATTTTATAGGCTTTCACTTTAATACTGGAATCGATATCTCCGGCAAGTTGTATGGTCTCATCGGCTTTTGTCTTATTCGACACAAAGGTAAAAGCGCAAGGTATCCCTTCTTTTACCATTTTCAGAACAATCGCCCTTCCAATCCCCCGGGACCCGCCTGTAATAAAAACATTCATTATTTATTCCTCATATCTTTTTATCAAACTGCAACAATTCAAACCGCCGAACCCGAAAGAGTTTTTCAGCATATAATGTATTTGAAATGGTTTGGCCTCATTAGCGCAAACGTCCAGATCGATCTCGGGGTCCAGTTTATCTATATTGATCGAAGGATGTAATTTACCGTGTTTCATCTGGAGGATCCCGCCAATGGTTTCCACGATCGGCGCAGACCAGCAAACATGACCAAGCATTGATTTGGGAGCATTTAATTTCATTTTGTAAGCATGCTTTCCGAAGACCGTTTTTATGGCTTTGATCTCTTCCAGATCACCCAGTGGTGTGCCTGTAGCATGACAGTTAACATAATCGATCTGATCCGGCTTCACGCCCGTCCTTGATAGAAGATGGGTGATTAATTTAGCCTGGCTTTCAGATGAGGGGGCCGGCAGATGATTGGCATTGGCATTGGCTGAAACTCCTAAAAGCTCGGCATAGATCCTGGCCCCGCGTTTTCTGGCTCTTTCCAGCTCTTCCAGCACAATGGTCCCGGCTCCATGAGAAGGAACAAAACCACATCGCTTTGTATCAAAAGGCCGGGAAGCGCTCTCAGGGGATTTCTGAAGATCAGGATCGATCACCACCGAATTGAGAAAGGCCATGGCATGGATATCAGCCGGTGTCATATCAAAAATGGCCCCGGATACAATAGAACAGTCAGATTCACCTGTTATAATATCTCTGAATCCATCACGCAAAGCCAGATTCCCGCTGGCACAGGCTCCGCCGACTGTAAAAGTAGGCCCTCTGGCGCCCAGTACTTCAGAGATCGTGGCGGCAATATTAGGGTCCAGGGCTTCCACACCGAACAAGGGATCAATAAAGGCAGGTTCTTCCTGAAACTGTTCATTATTCTTTGTAATATACCTGGAATTGAAATTATGCCCGGCCACGAGGACGCTGGTCCTGAAGGGATCACCCCTGATCTCCTTTAATCCGCAATCAAGCATGGCTTGGATGGCTGTCAGGACTGTTATTTTATTTGAAAAAGTGCAGGTTCGGAACAGTTTTCTTAAGATTTTATGCTTTTCTTCAGGAATCTGGCCACGCAAACGCTCTAACGCTTCTTTTATATCATAATCACCCAGATCCCCGCCTATTTTACATTCGACCCTGGATAGATCAATCGAAGTCCATCTTTTTATGCCTGATTTCCCGTTTATCAGATTCGTATAATAATCCTCAAGATTATCACCTAACGGGTTTATCGTTGATAATCCTGTTATAACGACTCTTATTTTGTCTTTTTGCATGTCCTGCCTTTCCTGAGGACCATCTCATATTCCAAGATCGCCTTTAATAGATTGAGATAATACCATTTTTATATGAAAAATCAAGTTTATTTTGTTAAAGAAAAGAAGGAACGGCTGGTTCATCAATCTTTAAACCGGGATATGATGATCGAAGCGTTCTGACCGCCAAAACCGAAACTATTGGAAAGGATATGATGGACTTTCGCCTGAACAGGCTTATTTTTTACCACATTAATTAAAATTTCAGGGTCCTGTTCAAATTGATTGATCGTGGGATGAATAATATCCTTCTTTAAAGCCATGATCGCCGCAACAGCCTCAACCCCCCCGGCCGCGCCGACAAGATGACCTATCATTGATTTTGTGCTATGGACCTTTATATCTTTGAAATTATCTTTAAATACCCTGCAGATGGCCCTGCTTTCAGAAAGGTCCCCCAGTGGTGTGGAGGTCCCGTGCGCATTGATCAGATCGATCTGTTCTTTATTTAAACTGGCATTCTCCAGGGCCAGTTCCATAGCGGAACAGGCGCCTCTGCCTTCAGGATGAGGTGCCACCAGGTCATGGGCATCACAACTGAATCCAAATCCCTTTAACTCACCGTAGATATGGGCCCCTCTTTTCTTAGCATGCTCGAGTTCTTCAAGACATATCACTCCGGCTCCTTCTCCCAGGATAAAACCGTCTCGATCCTTATCAAACGGTCTGGAAGCGGTTTGAGGAGAATCATTCCTCTGCGAAAGCGCTCCGATCACCCCGAACCCGGCAAAACCCATAATATTGACCACGGCTTCGGAACCGCCGGCGAACATGGCATCAGCCATACCCATCTTGATCATCATAGAGGCCAGGCCGATCGCATGGTTGCTGGTAGCGCAGGCAGAATTCACTGAAAAATTCGGTCCCTGCAGGTTAAATTCCTTGGCAAAATATCCTGACGCTGTATTAGGGATACAACCCACAACATAATAAGGGGAAACAGAATCCATGCCGTGATCAAAAACATTTTTTATATTTTCCACCTGAATACCCACACCGGCATCCCCGGTCCCTATTAAAGCGCCAAAACGGCGAGGTGATCTTTCTGTTTCCAGTCCTGAATCCTTGAAGGCCTGCGCAGCCGCCACATGCCCAAATATGATGAAGCGGTCAAGGCGTTTTAAAAAATATTTTTTAGGAAAGTATTCTGAAAGGTCAGGGAAATCAACTTCAGCCCCGATTTTAATATAATAATTGTCCAGAGGGGTATGTTGAGCCAGCCGGATCCCTGATTTCCCGGCCTCAAGGTTTTCCCAGAACTCTTTTACATTATTACCCAGGGGATTGATCGTGCCCATCCCGGTAATAACCACCCGTGTCCTGTAAGGATCTCTATTCATATTTTTCATCTTTTTTCAGTACTTCCTTTTTATCAAATATTGAATCACAATAATAAGGTTTTTATTTCTGTTTTCAAGTATTTATTCATTTTTCTTTTTATAAAATTAAAAAATCCATTCCAGACTGATGATCAATATTCTATCTGATTTTTTAACTCCTTCAGGCGGATTGCTGTTATAATCGATCTCATAAATATAACTGTTTGACAACCTGTCGTTAATATTAATTTCAAGGTATGTTTTGCTTTGTATTAAATTCCGGTTCCTGCCCATGGCCGGATACATATAAATATTTTCTCCCATGAGAAACGGGCCTGAAAGGGCCCATTCAAAAAAACCCCTGACCTGCAGGAGAATATCATCTTCTTCTGAATTATCTTTCAGGTAATATTTTGAATAACCGCCGCCGATCTCCCCCATCATCCTTAAAACAGGGGCAGGGCGATCAAAAAACCAGTATCCGATACCCCCCGTAGGGGTGATACGGATCTTCTCTTTTGCCATATAATCATGTGATATCAGGACCCGGTAAAAATTATAAAATGAACGGGTAAGGGAGATCGCGTATCTTAAACTCGCGCTAGCCTTCTCTGTGGATATCCTTTCCTTATCCGTTCCGTACCTGAATTCAGATTGAAAGGTCCATTCATCCACCCATAATTTATTTCTGTTTATCTGCAGACCGCCGTTGAAATTCAAGGTATCAGAATTTCCCCCTGTCGTCGTAAAACCAAACGACAGCTTGTTGTTCCAGTAGACAGTCCCTGTTATTCTTTTATCTTCCCGGGCCCACGCTATTTGTGTCATTAAAAGAATGATAAAAACGAACCTCATGCCTCTGCTCTTATAAATTTTGATTTATAAATCTCAAACTCATTTTACAGATAACATCCCTATCATGATCCACAGTCGCCACATGGTAAGAGTTCTCAAGCCAGAAGATCTGTTGCAGGAGAGATGAAATATTTTTCAATGTAAAGAAAACATCCTTTCTGCCGATCACATGATCATGCCTGGACTTGAAAATAAGTACAGGGGCTTTTACTTTTTTTAAATTTTTTCTTACCATCCGGTAGAGTTTCGATAATTCATAAGCCCCTTTAACAGGGGTTCTGTCATACGCTATCTCCTGTTTGGAAGGATCCTTTATATCAGCCCTGATCGGTGTGGTTGACCGGAGAATGAACCGTAAAAAAGGCAGGAATATTTTGCGCCAGTCTTTGATGAACAGACCATGGTTGATCAAGATCACTCCTTTTAACTCAGGATGCTGTTCAGCCAGGTACAGGGCTAATGTCCCCCCCAGGGACAGCCCGGAAACAAATATCTTTAAAGCGCGTTTTTTTAATTTTCTCAAAGCCTTTTCCACATCCCTGATCCAGTCCCCGCAAGAGATCCTGTTCAGCTCCTTCCATGTTTTACCATGACCGCTCAGACAGGGGGCTTCCACGTTTATGTTATGCCTGGCTAGATATTCACCCAGAGGATACACGCTGGAAACCGTGGAGGTAAATCCGTGTATCACCAGTATACCCACATCAGATCTTTTTTTTATTGAAAAAGGTTTTGAAGCCTGATGAAAATCCATGGTCAAGATCTTTCCCGGTTATAATTGACGATCGGTCTTACATTCCAGTTATATTCTGTTTCCAGTAAAAAGACGGTCTGTATCAAAGACAGGTGAGAATACCCCTGCGGGAAATTACCCACCAGACGGCCTGTAGCGATCTCTATTCCTTCTGACAATAATCCCAGGTGGTTGGAATATTTTAAAAGATTTTCAAACATGTTTATGGCCTCGTCTTTTTTCCCAATAAGATACAGTGAATTGATCATCCAGAAGCAGCATATAATAAAAGCATTTTCCGGTTTACCGAATTCATCTTTCTCTTTGTAACGGAAGGTAAAACCATTATAGACAAGATGCTTGTATGTCTGCTCGACCGTGCTTTTCATTCTGGGATCATTCCTGTCAAGAAACCCATAATGAAGCATCAAGAGATTGGAAGCGTCCAGGCTCTTTGAGCCGTAATACATGGTAAAGGATCTTGCTTTTTCATTCCAGCCATTCTCTATTATTTCAGCTTTTATCTTTTCTGCCAGAGCGGACCAGGGACGGATATATTCCGTCTTTCCGAAATGCCCGGCGATCTTAACAGCCCTGTCAAGGGCTACCCAGTTCATCAGCTTGGAATGAACGTAATGATGGATGGCCTGTCTTCTTTCCCATATACCACTGTCCGGGATATGCCAGTTATCAATGACATCACGCACCAGCGATCTTACCAGTGTCCAGAGCTCTTCCTGGAAAGGAAAAGAGGATCGTTTATTGACCAGGAGAAAAGTATAAATTGTCTCGATCAGCTCCCCGTAGAGATCATTCTGTTTCTGGAGATAAGCATCATTCCCGATCCGGACAGGTTTTGACCCTTCATATCCGCTCAGATGGGTCAATATCCGTTCCACCAGATCCTTCTCGCCGTTGATGCCGTAAATGGTTCTCATGTTCTCATGTTTTCTCGGCCTTCGGTCAAGGATAAAGTCCATGAACCGTGTGGCTGAATTTGTATGGTTGATCCTGGCATACAGATCAATGATCTTGGAAGCATCCCTTATCCAGCAATAGCGATAATCCCAGTTCCTGTCCTTTCCGATGATCTCCGGCAACGATGTTGTCGGAGAAGCAATAACCGCCCCTGTTCTCTGATATGAAAGCATTTTAAGCGTAATGGCTGAACGAATGACCTGTTCCCTGTAGTTCTGCGGACAGAAAGTCCTGCTGACCCAGTCCAGCCAGTAGGTTTTTGTTTTCTGATAATCAAAATAGATTTTATCAAGATCAACCCTTTCCAGTTTTTGGTGATAGGACAGTAAAAAATAAGCGTCTGATTCCAGTGTAATGATATTGCCTTTTACTACCTTTTCCATTTCCAGATTAGTGTAAAGATAAAAGGAATCATATTCCCCGAACTGCGACATGATCTTGATATAATCCCTGCGCATTTCTATTTTTGCCGGGCCGATCGCATAATTGGGCTTGGCTTTCAGCTCGATCTTTATCTTGGGTTTTCCTGAAATAATACGGATAAAACGGTGCACATCATCGGGACAGTAATAGGTCTGGTCCTGAAGCTGGTAGCGGGGCAGATAATCATTTACTTCGAATTTTCCGCTTGGGGTTGAGAATATGGTCTTTAGTATACCTGTATGGCGGATATATTCCTGATTGATAAAAGTGGCTTTGATCCCGGAGATCTTAAAATGACCCCCTTTTTCTTTATCCAGAATGCCGGCAAAAAGTGAAGGGGAATCAAAATAAGGAAGGCAGAGCCAATCTATACTGCCATTATCAGAGACAAGCGCCCCGCTGGTGCAGTTGCCGATAAAACCGTAATGATAGTTCTTTTTAAGCCTTCTTTTCGTCAAATTAATACCTTTTTAAAATTAAAAAATAAATATAATTTTATAAAAAGAAAAAGCAAGATGAAT
>JAFGFC010000100.1 GCA_016931325.1 Spirochaetota bacterium
AGTAATTGATGTTACATATAGAAACACACGGGAAGTTATTTTATCGATAAAAATGAAGTTTATGGATATCGGTGGCCTTATAATTATTATTATATATAATATTATAAATGATTTAAAATAATTTTATCTTTTGGTATATATTTTGCAGTAAGGAGGTAAACATGCCGCGAAAATCGAGGAAGAAGAGAAGAACGGTATCAGAATTAGAAGAAGGTAATATTATTGAATATCTAAAGGGCATAATGGTTAAAATCGAAGATTTAAAAAAGATCGAAAAACATATAACGATCAAGCTTTTGGATAATCATTATAAAGAGATCGAGCAACTGGTGAAAAACATCAACCTTGTTTATGAAGTATTTAAATACTCGAAGAATGTGACCGGCACCATCAATTTATTAGAAGCCATTTACAAGTTTGAAGCGATCTTTCATTCTGACATCACCACCCTGATCATAAAATTGGCTAACGGGAAATATTATGCCAATATCCATGTCTATGTCCCTATCAGTAATATCACCTTCGATAACGTTAAAGTAGAACTGGTCAAACTGTGCGAAAAGATCAGGAAAAAAGAGAAAAAGGATATTCTGGATTTTTCCGCTTCAGGTCTTGATGCGGACAGCTTTGTTAAAAACGATCGAATGGCAGGAAAGCTCAATCTGCCTATTTACGCTCATAATAAAAAACTGGGATTTTTAACGTTTCATTATCTTGATTATCGAAAGGTCAGAGGACGTGATTAATATGGATATATTAAATTCATTCTTTGTCCTGGATCAATTAATAAACGCTCTCATAGCCCCCTTTTATACTACAAGTCCCTCACTTCCTATAGTGAAAAACTCTGTAACTTCTACAGCAAAGCCTTGTTTAATACAACCTCTGTATTAAACAAGGCTGCCCTTTTCTTTGGAATTAACCACAGAGACCATTGAGATATTAAGAAATTATAAAGAATTTTTCTAACTATTAACAAACTGCTGAGAGCTAAAGATCACTGAAATTAAATGAATTTATAAAACTCTGTGATCTCTGTGGTTTCCAAACAGTAAATTCTTTCAAAATTTACTTGATTTTTTAAAAAAGTTGGTGTATAATATGTATTGTGCATAATTCAGGAAAAGGAGGTCCGTCATGAAGAAAAATGATTTTTTAATTATGCTCATTCTTCTGCTTCTTTCCGTAGCCACACTTGGAGCACAACAATCAGAAAAGAAAACCCAGGAGGGGAATTTACCACAAATATCTCTTGATTGGCCTTTTGACCGATACACCGGTTTTGCCAATTATGCACAGGAACTGGTCTTTTACCGGGATATGGGACTGAAATACCTGGCAGAGGCCAAGAAGGAATATCGTACAGGATTCAGCCTGATCGAACGATACCAGAAGAATCCCGAGAGCTATGACCCTTATCTGAGAAAAGCCTATGAAACAGAAGTGGGTTCACCTACCGATATCAGCATGAGAAAGGATTTCCGATTAGCCCAGGCCCATTTCAATAAGGCCCTTGACATTTCAGCAAGGTATATGAATTGGGACCCAAAGATCTACAATAATCCGGAATATGAAGATCTGATAAAGAACTGTTACAAAAATATGGTCTTTACCGCTGTCTATAATGGAGATTACTATATCGCCATGAATTTCATCACAGAGTACAAGACCATATTTAAAGACAAATATGAAAAAGAATTCGTTGCAGAATGGGAAGCCCGGATCATGGGATCATTGGTCAAACTCCATGAGGCCTATGCCTGGAATTTTGTGGGACGACAGTCCGCTGACCAGCTCAAACGGGATCATAAAAAGATGCTCGATCGCATTATTGATGAAAGGTATTCTTCTGAACCGAAAATGGCCGAAGAGATCAAAACAAGAATGTATCCGCCTGATGTATTAATCGAAGTGACAACAAAAGATACAGAAGAAAAATCAACACCAACAAAATAAATTCCTGGATAACTTTTGCGAAAATTTACTGTCAGCGCGTTAATTGCATTCATTCTTCTTATGAATTTTACTGGATTGAGTTCCTCGCTCGCAGCCGCGGATGATGATCTCATCGGCTATCTTTCTTCCGAGCCCTCATTAAGCCTGCAGGTTAGATCACTCAAGAAAGTGTGGAGCCAATTCAAGAATTCCAACTTTTGGAAAAAGTACAAATTGACCCAGAATGGCAAAGAGCTTCAACAATCCATTGATTCCATATCCGCCTCTTTCCTTATTATTGGCCTCACTTTCGATGACCTTTTAGAGATCTTCTCGGATGACAGCCTTCTGGCGTTATGGGTACAGTACAACCATCTGTCTCATTTTCTATACCTTATCCCTTCCAACAAGAATATCCTTCAATTTATTGAACGACTGGAGTATTTCTCTGTGGCGAATAAAATCAATTATTCCACCTATACGGTTCACGGCGTGGAAGTAAAAGACTTTGCTCAAAAGATCTTTATTGCCAAAGTGAACCAATATGTGCTTATCAGTGACAACAAGATGAATCTTGAAGGGACCCTCCTCAACATTGTCAATAAATCTCAGGGCACAAAACCTGATCTTTTTTTTGAATCACAAAAAGAAGATGAGATCATTATCCGTAATAATATCAGCCAATCCATCCTTTACCGGTTCAGTTTCAGAGACCGGTTGATCTTTGAAACCCTATCAAAGGACTCCTCTTCCAATACAAATTATTTTGACGACGTATCCCATTTAAAATTTGTCCCTTCCAATGTCAATTTTATCTCGTTTTCAGAAAATCTGAACAACCTGAAGAATATGTATTATCCCTTCTTTCAGTCCCTGGATACCAATATCATCAACCTGGACATATCTTATTTTGACGCTTTTTTTCAAAAAGGGGTTTTTCCTCCAGGATCCAGCGGGATCCTGGGGATAAAACTGACAGACACTTCCACCAATATCATTATGATCATTCCAGCCATGGGCTCTAATTTCATCATGGGGAAAAATGAGAAGGCGACCTATTATAATATCCCCCTCTATGAAGATACCTCTGCCGGGTCTTTGAAATACGTCTGTCTTTATCAGGATATCCTCCTTTTATCCAACAACCTGAGCTATTTAAAACAATCGATCCATGAATATAAAAAGAGTAAAAGCTTTTATTTTACCAAAGAAAAAAACTTGATAATGAGTCAATGGAAGGTAAAGAAAAACACCGCCTCATTTTTCTGGATTGACCTGGAAAAGTATATTATTTCGAAATCCTTTGCCCATAAAAATGAAAAGTGGTTATTTTACAATGCTTACCATCGTTCCTTTGCCCGGCTTATCCATTATGGGTTCCGGGAAAAGGATAATTATTATACTATCCTTAAATCTTACACTGTTAAAAAATAAAAGAAGCTACAGAAAAGAAATTCGTTCATGGTTCATCGCTCTTGGTTTGTTTTTTAAAACTAAAAACTATGAACTAAAAACGACGAACCATTTATATGTGGCTGCCGTTAGAAAAAAGTTGATTTATCCCTGATTATTATGTATATATAGAGAAAATCATGAACCTGAAAGTCATTAATAAAAAAAACATCCAGACCAAAGAAGAGTTATCTGAAAAAAATAAGAAATTATTTATCATGAAATGGGACAAATTAGTTCCTCCTGATTTTTTTATCATTTCAGAATATATTTATATCCATCTTGACCTGTCCATACAGTATAACGAAAAAATTAAAACTGATAAAATAATAATGATAGGAGAATGTAACGAAAATTTCTGGTTTTTCAAGATCATAAACCGTTCAAAAGATCCCCTCTTTCAGTTCATGGCAAAAAAACCGTCTGATGATATTATTTCCACTATAAAAGTCATTATCGTGGACTGGTATGGCGTTATCAACAGCCTCAAGATCAATAATACCGAGCTGGAATATGCTGTTGGAAAATTTTTATAAGGAAGGCCCATTATGGATAAGCATTTAAAACAAATCATTCATGATCAGATCCAGGATACAATAGCCCTTGTTCAAAAAGTAAAAGAGACACTGGTGGACAATATCCTTCAGGTTACAGATACTATTCTCACCTCTCTTAAAAATGGAGGAAAGATACTTATCTGCGGCAATGGGGGATCAGCCGCCGATGCTCAGCATTTTGCAGCAGAACTTGTCGGACGATTTAAGAAAGAAAGGGAACCCATCCCGGCTGTTTCATTGACCGTCGATACCTCAATCTTAACGGCATGGAGCAATGATTATTCCTTTGACACGGTCTTTTCCCGTCAGGTAGAATCTTTAGGCAACAAGGGAGACATCCTTTTCGGGATTTCAACCAGCGGTAATTCGAAAAATGTCATGGAAGCGATCAAAACAGCCAATCAAAAAAATCTGGTCACAATTGGCCTTTTGGGTAAAAACGGAGGCGGTATAAAAGCCTTGTGCCAGCATCATTTAATCGTACCCGGTCAGGATACACCCAGGATACAGGAAGCCCATGGCCTTATCATCCATATCCTCTGTCACCTCATTGAGGAATCTCTGTTTTAATCATCCGGCACTTGACATACCCTTTTAATAATATATGTTATAGAAAACATCAGTTAAGTGATAATGACAGGAGGGATCCATGATAAAGCGTTTACTTGTTTTGCTGCCTGTTCTAACGGTACTTGTTGTTTCCTGCTCTAACGACAAACCCACCCTTAGAAAATCTCGTGCTGATTCTTCAGCCAGGGACATTCTGGAGTATGGCCGGGCTTTATTTAATCAGGAAGAATACGCCAGGGCTATCGAGGAATACAGATATCTTATATCTCATTTTCCGGATAATAAAAAGGAATGCGCCTGGGCTCAATATGAACTGGCTTATGCCTATTACTATATGGATGACTATGAAACCGCTATTAATGAATTTAAAAAAGTGGAAACCTTCTATCCGGAGCAATCCGGGCCTATCATCCTGTCTAAAAACATGATCACAAAGATCCAGATCGAGATGAATCAATAATGAAGAGTCTGTTTGTTTTAATCATCATTTTTTTTCTTTCATCTGGCCATCTTTTTTCATCCTATTTCCAGGATGGCTTATCCTATGTGGAAGTTAAAAATTATTCTCACGCTGCTACCCTGTTTGAAAAAGCCCTTAAATCTAACGAAAAAAACCAGGAAAAACACTTGATTCATTATTACCTGGGGCTCTGTTACAATAAATTGGAAAAATACGACCAATCCATAGACCACTACGAAAAAGCCATAAAGATCAAGCCCACCTGGCATCTTCCCTATCATAACCTGGCCCTTATCTTATATGAAAAGAAAAATGACAGATCCAGGGCCAAAGAATATTTCCAGAAATCCATAGCCCTGTATCCCAATTTTGATATCGCTTATTTAAATCTGGGCAATCTTTATCTTAAAGAAAAGGATTATAATAATGCTGTTAAATTATATAAAAATGGCCTGCAGTACTCCAAAGAAGACAATCTGATCTCCGTCTTCTATAATGGACTGGGCAATGCTTATGAAGGGTTGGAGCAGTATTCAGATTCTATCTATTCCTTTAAAAAATCCATTGAACATGATCCCGATAATTGGAAAAGTTATATGAACCTGGGACTTGTCCATTTTAAACAGGATTTGTATGATGAAGCGATAGACGATCTTTCTAATGTTATTGATATCAAGAAAGACTATGTCCCGGCTTATTTCTATCTGGCTAACTGTTATCGAGGCAAAAAGGATTTTAATAAAATGGAAGAAACCTATCTGTATATCCTTTCCCTTGACCCCGGGCATATTGATACATTGTATGGATTGAGCTCTTACTATGCCTTAAAAGAGAGGAAAGTGGAAATGCTCAAGATTTTGAAGACACTTTTTTTTGTTGACAAAACATATAAAAATATTATTTTAAATGAAAAATTATTTCAGCAGTATAAGGATGACAAAGATTTTAAAAGCTTATTTTAGAGGAGGAATCCAGTGGCACAAAAACATCCCAGTGTTCAGAAAAGAGCAAGGCAGAACATTAAAAGACGCATGCGGAATAAAGCCATAAAAAGCGAGATTAAAACCTATTATAAAAAAGTAGAAGAGTCCCTGGCGGAAAATAATTATTCCAAGGCAGAAGGTTATGCCCGGCAATTCGCATCGAAAGTGGACAAAGCCGTTCAAGGTCATATCACCCCTCTCAATACCGGGAATAGGAAAAAGTCTAGGATCATGAAACTTTTACAAGCAGCCAAAAATAAAAAAGGACGTTCTTGATGCGCAAGGAAAAAATCATCGATATTATATCCGAAAGGCTTTCGGATTATCCCAGGACAGAAATATCAAAAATAATCAACGAGTTCTTTGAAGTGATAAAAGAACTTTTAGCCAAAGGGATAAAAATAGAGATGAGAGGATTTGGAACGTTCTATACAAAGCATAAGCTTTCCAAAAAAGCACGTAATCCCAAAACCGGGGAATCTGTACAGGCGGAAGAAAAAGATGTTCCTTATTTTAAACCCGGCAGTATTATGCGCAGGATCGTTAAAACAAAAAATTACTTTAAACTGAACAGAAAAAAGAGAGCCAAGAGGAATGCATGAGTGTACCATTAGTTATACTGGGTTTGATCATTTTTATCCTTTTTGGTCTTTATTTATCCTTCATTCTTAAAACGTACGTCTTTCCAAGGCGTCTGAATCAAATCGCGAAAATGATCGATCAGGGTAACACGCGTTCGGCTATCAAAGCCTTAAAAACCTTTATTTCTAAAAATGAAAGAAATATTCTGGCACACTGGTACCTTGGTGAATGTTATTACCGGGATAAACGATTTGAGCTGGCCATTGTGGAATATAAATATGCTGTCAAGATCGGAACGTTTTCCCAAGCTTTACCGGAAGCCACTGTTCGAAAACGCCTGGCCGAGATATATCGAAAATTCAATCAACTGGATGAAGCCCAAAAGGAGCTTATTCTGGTTTCCAATCTGGAACCTGATAACTTTGAAATCAATTTTCAGATAGGGGAAACGTTTTACCTCAGGAACCTTACTGATAATGCCGTCGCCTATTTTCAAAAAGCAATACGATTGAATCCCCAGCATTCAGAAAGCCATTATTATCTTGGTGTTATATATAATCGCACCGGGAAACTGGAATTAGCCCAGACCGAACTCGCCAAGGCTATCCAGTATGACCCGAAGAATTACCACGCCCATCTCTATCTGGGGCTGGTTTATAAAACTCTGGGACAGTTCGAAACCGCCTCTAAGGAATTTGAGATCGCTTCCCGTGACTCGGAAATAAAAATAAGAGCTCTGTTGGAAAATGGTAAGTCTTTTTTTGAGAGAGGCAATTTTCCTAAAGCCATTTCTGAAATGGAGAGAGCCCTGAAATTTACCAGAGAAGAGAACGAGGTCAGCCTTGAAGCCCGGTACTGGCTGGCTGCCTGTTATGAAAGGACAAGGGATCTGCCATCTGCTATCGAGCAGTGGGAGATCATCTCACAGCATCGTCCCAGCTATAAAGATGTACCTGAAAAATTAACGGTCTATGCTGATCTGAGAGCTGATGACAGGTTAAAAGATTTCCTGACCGCCTCAGTTTCCAATTTCCAGACTATCTGCCAGCAGGTCATTAATGGTATTGGATATGATGTCATCGAGACCGTGCCTCATTCCGATGAGGGAGTGGATATTATCGGTCTTGAAAAGGAAACAAGATGGCGAAATACCCGTCGTCAGAAGGCTTATATGAAAATCAGACGAATCACCCAGCCAATCGGGGAGTTGATCCTGCGAGAGCTTCAAGAAGACATGAAGAAAAATGGTGCCCAGCGGGGCATGGTCATCACCACCTCCACCTTTGCTCCTTCCGCTTTAGAGTACGCCTCAACCAGACCGATCGATCTGATCGACAAGAAAAAATTGACTGATATCCTGAGAAACATCACTTTTTCTGGTAATACTGAAAAAACATCTTGAAATTTTTTCCTATCTCTTTCTCAGCCCATACATGGAATAGATCTGTCTCCATGAAGGGATCATGCTGTATCCGGCAGGGGGTCACTCCATATTCGGCTCCGATTAAAAAACCCTGATCTATCTGATAAAGCAACGTGGCCCCTTTGATAAAATCATTTGGGTCCTCCGGTCCGTCATTGGAAGAAAAATCATATTGCTTACCTATATGAGCATAGGTCCAAACATGATCTGATAAACCATACCCCAGTGTTGATAGATAAATCCCCCGGCTCTGGGATCCCTTATTGTTTATCATTGAAATGAAACTCAGTTGATTAGAAAAATAGAATCGGTTATAATCCAAAAGACTGTTTTGATAAGGGCTTGGTGAAAAGGGGTTATAAAGGTCATTGGAGAAAAGCACGTTTGCGCCTAATAAGAAGAAAAGAACAAAGGTCTTTTTCATTTTACCTGTACTCTAAAAAATTCTTTTTTATGAATTCTATTCTTTCCCTGGCCGGCTCAAGAAATTCACTATCCGGAAATGATTTGACTATTCTCTCATAATAATTCAATGACATTTCAAAGTTTCTTACGTCTTTCTCATTTTCGTACAGATCGCCTAATTTGAACAGGGCCTGATCAACACTGTTAGATTTTGGATATTTCTCAACAACCGCCTGATACATCTTTGCCGCGCTGTTCATCTCTCCCTTTTTCCGATACATGTCTCCGAGTAAAACATAAGATTCGTCAATCAATTTATTCTGTGGATATTTCTTTTGAAAATTTAAAAGGCTTTTTAATCCTTCTGAATATTTTTTATCCTCATAATAGATCTGAGCGCTTTTATACACAGCCTCGCCTGCCAGCGATATTTTTGGATATTCCTCGCTTAATTTATTATAATACATTAAAGCCTGGTCTTTTTGCCCTTTTTCAAACATGATCTGTCCCAGATAAAAAGTGGACTGGGCCTTGAAAGCGGTATCCGGGTATTTCTGTAATAATTCTATAAAAACAGACTGAGATTCATCGTAATTTTTAGCTTTGTAAAATTGGAGACCACTGTTGTAAAGGCTGGCTTCTGCCGTCGATACCCCTTCTTTCTTTGGCTGCCCGGTCTCTTTTTTATATTCTTTGAATTTCGATATTTCCGGTTTGTTCTTTGTGACTGATTCTTTCTTCTCCTTTTCCGCCGGCCTTTCTGATTTATAAAAAAGGACAAATAAAAACAGATTAAAATCTTTTAATTTAATAATATCATTTTGATCCTGTCCATACAAAGGTCCTGCAACCATAATAAAAATAATAATGAAAATCATACAGACCTCTTACATATTGGTTTGAAGGACAGCCGGACCTTTTTTGATATTGCTGACGCTTTCGGCCATGGGCTCCTCCATGATACCGGGATAATACTCTTCTTCAGCCTGTGCCTCCAATTGAAATTTTACCTTCTCTTTTAGTTCATCTTCTGTTTTTATATCTGTATCAATGATCCTGTAAGCAAAAAGGTTATAGAAATCAGCAGCAGGAGAAGAGGATTTTATCACATTCCCTTCTTCATCAATGATCTTTAATCTATCTTTCATGGAAATTCTGTAAATATAATCCACCGGTGTAAATCTTTCAAAACTGGGTTCAAAGGGCAAAGGGATGGCTTTCATGATACTTTTTTGAAGGATATCAGAGGAATCCTTTTTTTCCTCCAGGTCGTAAGATTCATAAAGGGTCCGGGCATCATCTTTGGCTATTTTTTTCCCTTTCTGATAACCTATAAAAATGGCAATGATCCAGATAAGGATAAAAAGAAACACCAGCAAGGCCAATACACTCTTATTTTTCAAGTGTTTTCCCCTTGTTAACTCTTTTTAATATACTCTTTGATCTTCTCTTTTCGAAGCTCAAGAGACACTACCTTTGATACCCCTTTTTCTTCCATGGACACACCATAAAGGTAATCCACATGCGAGATCGTATTGGCATTATGAGAAATAATAAGGAATTGACTATTTTTAGCAAACTCTTTCATCATTTTAATAAATCTTCTGTTATTCTCTTCATCCAGCGCGGCATCAATCTCATCCAGGGCTCCAAAAGGCGAGGGTTTAACAAGAAAAATAGAAAACATCAGTCCAATAGCTGAAAGGGACCGTTCCCCTCCTGATAGCCAGCTGATCGATTTTAATTTTTTACCGGGTGGTTGAACATTAATAATAATTCCTGATTCTAAAGGACTACTCTCTTCTTCCAGCTCGATATTGGCTCTCCCGCCTCCAAATAATCTTCTGAAAATATAATGAAAATTTTCATTGATTTTCGAAAAGGTCTCAAGGAATATCCTTGTGCATTCCTTGTTCGTTTCCGTAATAATCTGCAAAAGGTCATTTTTTGATTTCATCAGGTCTTCTTTCTGTTTTAAATTAAAATTATACCGTTTATCCACATCTTCATATTCTTCGGCCGCTAATAAATTGACGCTCCCCAGATTTTTTATTTCCATTCTGACTTTTTCAATATTATTTCTCACGTCCTTTAAATTTATACTGTCCTTTAATGTTCCGATAACATCCTTGATCTTGATATTATATTCATTATAGAGTGTTTCATTAAAATCCTCAACATTGGCCTGGGTTCGGCTGAAATCATCTCTCAGTTCACGTAACTTTTGTTCCATATCCTCTTTCTTTTGCAAAACATCCACTTTTCTCTGCTTTACTTTTATGATCTGTTGCTCACAAGAATTGATACTCTGGTCTATCTTTGTTATCGTCTTGTTTATCTCATCCATTCTGTCCGTTAATTTAATGATCTCCGCTTTCATTTTATCGATCGTTTTAACATCCTGAGCGTTCCCGGAAGAGAAATTCTTTATTTCTTTGTTGATATTCTCCAGATCCTTGTTGTTTCTTTCCATATCGGCTTTGACTTTATCCATTTCATTCTGAACCTGTTCATAATGAAATTGCATTTGATTCAGATCTTTCTCTACCTGATACAGCTTTTTATCCAGCATTTTTTCATCCTGTATCAGCCTGTGGTTCTCAGATTCCAGATCATCCACGCGAGACTGATTTTTCATTATACTGTTCGTCAGATCAGCGATCTTTTTATCGAGAGATTCTTTTTTGGCATAGATCCCTTCTTTATCAAATATCATATTTTTAAATTCATCCTGGTGTAACGAGATCTCCTTAACGATTTTTTTCAAGGCTTTGATCGATTCTTTAATCTGTTGTGTCGTTACTTTTTTATCACCACCGGTGATACTCTCTATTCCGTCTTCAATTCTGGCGACAATGTCATTCAGTTCTTTTTTAATCCGTCCCTGATCATCTTCCCTGTGCTCCACTTCCTGTTTTTTTCTGTCAATCTCTTTGACAAAACTTTCCGTAACCTGCTTTAATGTTTCCCTGTCAAGATGCAATGCCTTCTTCTCATCTCTTATCTTCTGGGTCAGCTCTTCTTTTAATTTCAGATTCTCTTTGATCTTTTTACTCACCTTGTCGATATCCAATGCTAATAACTTCTTTTTCTCTTCTTCACCTGTCATCTTTTTCACGAGTATTCCGGCTTTTGATTCCAGATCCCTGACGTGTTTTTTCAATTTCTCGTTCTCACCTGAAATTGTTTCCGTGACCTGGCGTTTATTCTGTATCAACGCATTATTCTTCTCGATCTGTCCGGAATATATCTTGATCTTATCCTCATCACCTTTGATGATCTGTTCTATCCTCGATTGATCTTTCTCTTTTTCAAATTTCATCTGTTTATGTCCGGAATGGTCTTTTTCCAGTTTCTCTAACAGGACATCATGGTGGGACGTCTTTGCGATCAATTCCCGTTCTTTATCTTCCATGGTTTTGATTTTTTTATCAATTTCATTTTTTGTCTTGATGCTTAATTTATATTTATAACCGTAAAACTCTATCTCGTATTTTTTCAGTTCTTCCTGCAGTCTGGAATATACCAAAGACTTTTCCGCCTGGATCTTTAATTTTTCTCTTTCCTGCTTGAGCTCACGAAGGAACATATTAACCTGAGACAGATTATTCTCTGTACGCTCTAGTTTCTGCATGGACTCTTTGCGTCTCAACTTGTATTTCGAGATACCGGCAGCCTCTTCAAAAATGATCCTTCTCTCTTCAGGTTTATTGGAAAGGATCATATCGATTTTCCCCTGCTCCATAAAGGAATAGGCCCCTTTTCCGATCCCTGTATCAGCAAACAGTTCCTGAATATCCTTCAGACGGCACTTTTGACGATTAATAAAAAATTCCGATTCATTGGAACGAAAGACTCTTCGTTTAATGGAAACCTCTCTGTATTCCACGGGGAGAAGCATGTTCCCATTGTCAATGATCACCTCTACTTCGGCCAGACCAAGGGGCTTGTGCTCCTCTGTCCCGGCGAAAATAATATCAGCCATGTTCTCGGTCCGCATACTTTTACTGCCTCTCTCCCCGAACACCCACATCAGAGATTCAATCACATTTGATTTCCCGCAGCCATTGGGCCCGACGATCCCGGCAATACCGTCTTTAAACTCTATTTCTGTTTTGTAAGCAAAGGATTTAAACCCGTAGATCTTTATTTTTTTAATAAAAGGCATAAAGTAATCTCCCGTTATTTTTTTCCAAGTATGGCACTTGTTACGTCCTTTATTCCCAAAAATGAGTGATCTTAATCAATAATACTATCTATTAATTCTTGTGTCAACAAATTTATCCTGGGGGCGACAATAACGCTCATTCAAGAGATAGAATATTTTTTTCCAGTAAATTTAAATTGCTCTTTAATAAATTCTCTTTTTCCCTGACTTTGTCCACAACTTGAACAGGAGCCTTTTGAATAAAATTTTTATTCGCCAATTTTTTTGAAAGGCTTTCTATTTCCAGTTTTATCTCATCCCGGCTTTTCTTTAATCTTTGAACTTGCTTTTCAAAATCAACCAGCCCTTCCAGCGGGATAAATATCTCCATATTATCTGTAACATTGACCGCGCTTTTAACGGGTTTGGAAAATCCCCGTCCAATGGTCATCCCGCTGATTTTTGCTAAAAGCTTGATATAAGCCTGGCCTTTGTTTAAAAAATCAACTTTCTCTTTTTCCTTGACGGAAATAAATACTTTCACTTCGTTCTCGGGCTTGATGCCCATCAGGGCCCTTAAATTTCTGACAGACGTAATCACATGCTGAACCAGGATTATGCCTTTTTCTGATCTCTCATCGACTAAACTCTTGTCTTTTTTCGGCCAGGATGATATCATAACACTCTCTTTTTCTTTATTGGGTATTTTCTGATAAATATGCTCGGTTATAAAAGGCATGATCGGATGCAATAATTTCATGCTTTTTTCCAATACATAAAAAAGTACACTGAACGTCTTTTCCTTTATCTTTTGATCAGAGCGGTAAATACCTATCTTTGATATTTCAAGATACCAGTCACAGAACTCATGCCAGAGGAACTGGTTCAACGCCAGTGAAGCTTCCTGAAAACGGTATTTTTTAAGTGAATCCGCTACCTGACCGACCAATTTCTGTAATCGAGAAACGATCCATTTATCCGCCATATCCATATCACATGTCGTGATTTCAGACACTCTTTCTCCTCTGTAATTATTGAAAATATATTTTCCGGCATTAAATATCTTGTTAGCAAAATATCTTCCGATCGAGAATTTATCCATGGAAAGTAAAAGATTCTGTCCTGAGGGGGTTATGCTTACGATGGAATATCTCAGAGCATCAGCCCCGTATTTCTCCACCACTTCCAGGGGGTCTATTCCGTTCCCCAGAGATTTGCTCATTTTCCGGCCTTTATCATCAAGAATAACACCGTGAATATGGACTTGGTGAAAAGGTATGGTTTTCATAAATTCGAGTCCGGCCATGATCATTCTCGCTACCCAGAAAAAGATGATCCCCGGGTCTGTTACAAGAACGTCTGTGGGATAAAAAAAATCCAGATCATCACTGGCCTTGGGCCACCCCAGTACAGAAAAAGGCCACAGCCATGAAGAGAACCACGTGTCCAGGACATCCTCCTCCTGGACAATTTTTTTACTTTTACATTTAGGACAGGATGTGGGATTTTGCCTTTCTACAATAACCTCATGGCAATCCTGACAATACCACACGGGTATCCGATGTCCCCACCATATCTGTCTGGATATACACCAATCCCTTATATTGTTCATCCAGTTCAAGTATACCTTGGTCCATCTCTTGGGATAAAATTTGATCTGCCCTTTTTCCACAGCTTGAATAGCCGGTCTGGCCAGGGGCTTCATTTTAACGAACCACTGGGTGGATTGATAGGGCTCTATGATATCATCACATCGATAGCAATGCCCTACAGAATGATTATAATCTTCGACCTTCTCGACCCGATCCTGTTTCTGAAGGTCCCGCATAACAGCCTCTCGACACTTTTCTCTGGAAAGACCCCGATAGGCTTCAGGCACATTCTTGTTCATGATGCCTTTTTCATTCATAATATTGATAAATTCAAGATGATGTCTTTTCCCCATATCAAAGTCATTGGGATCATGCGAGGGAGTCACTTTCACAGCACCGGTACCAAATTCCTTATCCACGATTCTGTCAGCAATAACGGGGATCTGCCTGTTCACCAGTGGCAGAATGATCTTTTCCCCGACAAGATCCCTGTAGCGTTTATCCTGAGGATGAACCGCGACAGCTGTATCACCCAGCATGGTTTCAGGTCTGGTCGTGGCCACTATAATATATCTCTTTGACCCCTCAAGAGGATAACGAAGATAATACAATTTATCCTGATGCTCTCTGTGTTCCACCTCATCATCAGCCAGGGCTGTTGTACACCGGGGACACCAGTTCACAATATAGTTACCGCGGTAAATAAGGCCTTTTTTGAAAAGCCTGATAAAAACCTCTTTCACGGCATTCGACAGCCCTTCATCCATGGTAAACCGTTCTCTGTCCCAATCACAGGAAGCGCCAATCTTTTTTAGCTGCTGAATGATCACCTGCCCGTTTTTTTCTTTCCATTCCCAAACTTTTTTTATAAAGGCACTGCGTCCGATCTGTTCCCTTGTTTTTCCTGAAGAGGATAACAGCTCCTTTTCTACCACCGTCTGGGTCGCGATGCCGGCGTGATCGGTTCCCGGGATCCAGTTGGCCTCGAAATTTTCCATCCTCTTGTAACGTATTAAAATATCCTGAATAGTATTATTGAGACCATGTCCCATATGAAGGACTCCTGTGACGTTGGGGGGAGGGATCACGATAGTAAAAGGTTTTTTCCTTTTATTGACCATGGCCTTGAAAAATCCCTTTTTTATCCAGTATGCATACCATCGTGGCTCTATCTTTTTAGGATCGTACTCTAAAAAATCATTCATTTTGCTGTTCTGAATTATTTTCAGGTTTCTTAATTTATCTTTTTTTATAATGTTGTCAACATTAATTTTGTTCATCGTTCATTGTTCATAGTTCTTGGCTCTTGGTTTTTAAAACAAAAAACCAAGAACTACTAACTAAAAACCAGTATTAATATGAGCTTGATTTTATGAATCGAAAACTATATATTTACTGTTCCATGTTTAACCATGAGGAGTCATCAATATGAAAATATCGGTTATAGGAACTGGATATGTAGGACTGGTCACAGGGGTCTGTCTGGCCAACCTGGGAAATGATGTTGTCTGCGTTGACGTTGATCAGAATAAAATTAAAAAACTCTCTGAAGGGATCCCTACGATTTATGAACCCGGACTTGAAGAGCTGTTAATTAAAAATATCAAAGAAAAAAGAATATCTTTTACAGATTCCTTTAAGAGTATTCAAAAGGCTAATGTCATTTTTATTGCTGTCGGAACTCCCCAGGGGGAGAACGGTGAAGCGGATATGAGCGCTGTTTTTAGCGTAGCCAAAAATATTGGTAAATATATCAACGGATATAAAATCGTTATCAACAAAAGCACCGTCCCGGTAGGTTCCGGTGACAGGGTCACAGAAATCATATCAAAAAACCTAAGTAAAAAATTCAATTTTGATGTTATTTCTAATCCGGAGTTTTTAAGAGAGGGGTCCGCTATAAGTGATTTTATGCATCCGGACAGGATCGTTATCGGTTCAGACAATCATGCCCCGGCCAAGATCATCAAACAACTCTATCAGGTCTTAAACGCACCTATCTTGATCACTGACGTAAAAAGCGCCGAGATCATCAAGTACGCTTCAAATGCCTTTTTAGCCACCAAGATCAGCTTTATCAATGAAATCGCCAATATTTGCGAGATCGTAGGGGCCAATGTAGCGGATGTCGCCAAAGGGATGGGAATGGACAACCGTATCGGTCCCCAATTCCTAAATGCCGGGATAGGATATGGAGGAAGCTGCTTCCCCAAAGATACTATCGCTCTTGTCTCAACAGCCCAAAAATACGGATATCAGTTTAAAACAGTTCAGTCCACTATAGAAGTGAATAATACCCAGCGCAGCAAGTTCTTTCAGTCCATAAAAAAGTTCTACAATCATAAATTGTCCCATAAAAAATTTGCTATCTGGGGAGCTTCTTTTAAGCCGAATACCGATGATATGCGGGATGCCCCGTCAATCAATATTATCCAATCTCTTTTAAAAGAAAAAGCCATAATACAGATCTATGATCCGGTGGCCCTTGATGAAGCCAGAAAAATATTCGCCGACAGGATTCAGTATTTTGAAAATGAATATGAAGCCCTGAAGGACTGTGACGCGTTGATCATTTTAACCGAATGGAATGAATTCCGGCAGGTCAACATGGAAAAAGTGAAAAAAATGTTAACCAATCCTGTCATATTTGACGGCCGAAATATCTATGACCCTCAATATATGAAAGAGATGAAATTCTCCTATATCTCCATAGGCCGAAAGCCTGTAAAGTGATATGGTCAAAATCTCTGTAATAGGCACCAGCTGCCTTGATAAGATCAAATGGGCTGATGCTTCCCCCTGTTTTGAATCATTGGGGGGCATTATTTATCTTATCACTGCCCTCAGCGGCCTTTTCCCTGATGACATGATCTATCCTGTTACAAAGGTATGCCCCCGTTATGGAAAAAAATTTGCCGGCCTGTTAAATAACTATTCTAATGTTTCCTGCCGGTATATCTATCAGGAAAAAACGGGCCGGATGAATATTGTTAATTTGACCTACGGAAGCGACGGAAAGACAAGATGTGAAAAATCCTTTTTAAACAGTACAAGAATAGATTTTTCACAGATCCGCCCGGTATTAAATTTTTCTGATCTGATCGTCGTTACCTATATTTCGGGATATGATATATCCCTTCAAACACTTGAAAAAACAAGATCCTGTTTTCAAGGAACTCTTTTTGGAGATATTCACAGCTTTATCCTGACAAGATCCCGCACGGGATTCCGTCGATATAGGACCATTAAGCATCCTGAGAGATGGCTTGAAAATTTCGATATTGTTCAGGGTAGTGAAATCGAATGGGAAGTCCTTTTAAGATCAAAATTCCCCGCTTTACAAATAACCAATCGAAGCTGGCAGGATAAGATCCATAATTTTAAAAAGATATCTTCGTTCCTCTTTTCCCTTGGTATCAAAATCGTTATTCTCAGCATGGGTAAGGACGGTGTACTGGGTGGCGAAAAAAAAGGTCAAAAAATTAACTTTTATCATGTTCCCGGTATCCTTGTTAACGATGTCAAAGACACAACAGGCTGCGGGGATACCCTGAGCGCAGGGATAATCTGGGGGCTGTTGAAAAAAAACGATCTGCTATTGGGACTTGAAACCGGGAATTTTCTGGCGGCTGTTAAGTCTAAACGATGCGGTTTCTTTACAAAAGACGAGATCCTGTCTCTGTTAAAAGACAGACAGGATACTTTATTGCGAAATATAAGGTAATATAGCCCTGATCTGCTGCTGCGCCCTCTGTATCATGGCCTGCACCTGGGGATTATTTATGGTTCTGGCCACATTGATAAATCTCTGATAGAGATTGAACGATTCCTTATATCTCTGTTTCTTAAAATAATTCTCTGCCAGATAAAATAACGCATTCGGCTCATTCGGATTACGACTCAAGATACGGCTCCATGTCTTAATGGCCTCATCCACCCGGTTGAGCTGAGTATAGAGATTTCCCAGGTTAATCAAAAGGTTCATGCTTCCCCCTGTGGCATTAACCCCCTTCTCCAGAATACCTACCGCTTCATTGTACTGGAACCTGTCTATATAAGCTCGCACAAGGTCAATGTATAACTTTTCCTGAGAAGGGTTCTTCCTTATCTGTGTTTCCATCTCTTTGATCTTTTTTGTGGGGTATCGTAAAAATCCCCCTGCTCTCTTTACACCCATATCCGCATCCCGGTATCCGGGACTCAGATCAAAGGCGATCTGATAATATCGCAGGGCATTTGACATGATATCGGACTCCTGGTCTTCATTAAAAAGGGCTTTTCTTTCAAATCCCCTGCCGGCCTGAAAATAAGCACGGGGCGCATTATCCTGCTTGTTTTCGATCTCAGCGGCTGTTAAATAATTGGATATGGCTTCATCAAGGAGCATATTGATTCCCTTTTTATCGCCTTCATTCCTGTAAATATTGATCTGCTGTTCCAGTAAAAGCCCCAGGTTAAAGTGGATCGCTGTCATGTCAAAACCGAACTGTTTGGCCCGCCGGTAAAAATAAAAGGCCCTGTCCTGGAACTGGAAATACTTGTTTTTAAGATCCCGTCTCTGCTTTAACGATAAGGAAGGATTCTGGGAGCGGTTATAGGCGTCATAAGCGTCAGCCAGAAATTCATCTCCCTGCTGAAAGTTATAATTAGCGATGATCTCCCTGGAAAGATAATCCCAATAGATGGCCTCATCAGGATGCTCTTCCCAGGCAAAATCATAATAAGGCCAGTATCGGACAGGAGGCGTAAAGACCTGGCCGCTCTCTTTGATACGATAAAGAATACCGGTCTGGATATATTCATAATGCTTGTTATACCGCTGATTGATCTCATTCAATCGCCTGTAATCCTTCCAGGTATAAAAGACTGGCCGGCCTGTGGCTAACTTATCATAGTCATTCTTGACCTGAGATTCAAAAAGCTGCTGCGGTGTCATTCTCATCATATCCCCGTACAGCAGAAAGACATTTCCCTTCTGGTCAAAAATTCCCCTTTTATCGGAATCATTCGGAGCATTAGGATCATTAACATCCGGACGCTTGTACTCTACATAATTATGGTACAAAAGGGAAAAGACCTGGTTATCTCCCCCTTCGGTGAATAATACGGATCTATATTCAACGGTCTTTAAAATATTCCTGCCATAATTATCATTGGCCCAGGCATGGCGAACATTGTTCTCGTCAAAATTAGCCTTGAACGGCAGATACGCCAGGAGCATAAGGACCACAGACATAATGATCCTGGCCTTTTTTAGCTGAACCTGTGATTGTGTCTTAGTCTGTACATATCTGTCCAGACGGGAGAGAACATATTCTATCCCCACAGCGATCCAGATAATGTTAACCATATAGGAAGGGATAAAAAACACTTTGGCAAAGAACATATCCCTGGGGGTAAATTTGAAATTGTTGAACTGCATAAAAGCCAGATCATAGTAAAAAAGAAAGGACAGAGTAAAGACGAACCACTTCCGGTTGGTTTTATATAACCGGTAAAGACCGAAAAACGTGAAAATATAAAGCCAGGGCGTGAACTGGGAAAGGCGCCAGTGAATAAGGGTCCAGGCCTGTTGTATGAAGACGCCCACTGACCTGATGTTCTGGGCAAAACCGCGATACTGCTTACGTGAAACGACCGTAATAAATCTCTCCAGCGTCTGGGGGTCCCCCCAGTCCAGTGGAGCATTGGCCTGAGAACGGATAGGCATGTATAGATAGACCATTAATCCCAGCGCCAAAAAACCTCCGGAAATGGCCAGGACAGCAAAAAGTCTGGGATTATCTTCGTATATCTTGGCCAGAGCATAAGGGACAAGCACTAAAAATATAATAAATTTGGAAATATTCTGGAAACTGGCCGGCAGATTATAATACACCACAATGATCAGCGTCAGAGCGTAGGCAAGAGTTAAAGCGATGAGAAATCTTAAAAACCGTTTATCAGAAAAATGCGGATACAGAAAAAAAAGCGTGAACGGTACTGTGTAACCCAGAATGATATGATGGTCACCCGCACTGACACCGAAAAGGAAATAGAAAAGATAGATCAGCTTGCTGGCGGGATTATAGTGATACAGCGGGGTTTTATCCGGCTTGATCAGATGAGGTGTCTGGGTGATGCGGTCTTCATAGTGAAGGGCGACAAGAAAGAACATGGGTAGAAACAGGGAATTCAGGGTGTACACTTCCGCGATCGTGGCCTGGGCCCAGAGCTCTTCGCTGAAAAGGAAAAACAGCGCCGCGGCTATGGCCGGGACTTTGGCAAAAAAAAGATTATCCCCTTTTTCTTTATAATGATACCGCCCTAAAAATTTGGTAAAAACAAGAAAAGCAAGTCCTACCGTCAAAGCCCCTCCAAAAGCAGAAAAAAAGGTGAGGCGGAAAACGATGCGACCGATCGGGAAAAAAAGCCACATGAAAAGTTTTCCCACGATACAGTAAAGCGGATATCCCGGGGAATGGGCCCCGCCAAGAAAATAAACAGCGCAGGTGAGTTCTCCGCAATCGCCTGCGGCAATACCCGGCGTCATCGTGTAAACATATAAAGCCAGGGCGATGGCAAAAAGGACAAGAAAAATAAGATAATCTGTTTTTGTCAGCTTGTATATATGATCAACTGTAACAGGAAAAAGTTTCTCTTTTTTCTGATCTGTTTTTACATTTGTGGTGTTGAGAAAATTCAAGACATCAGAAGCAGAAACCCCGATGGCTTTGGCGATCTCTTCCGGTGACCTGTCCTTATTCTTTTTAATATAGGCTTTCTGCTTTTTGGTTAAAGAGGGCATAATGTTACCTCGACTTTATAAATATCCTGACCGATTTCGAAAACGGACTTTCGTTAAAAGGCTGTGTGCTGTCATAGGCTTTTAATGCAAAATAGTAATACTTGTCTGATTCAGGTAAATCAATAATATATTGATTGTTCAGGCCAACATCAAGTTTATTTTCATAATTTTTATCTGATAATCCCCAGTAAAGGATATATCCCTTTAGATCATCTTCCTCATTTTTATCCCATGAGATCTGAACAGATCTCTCTTTTATCTGAATGACCTTTAATCCTGCAGGAGGGAGAGGGGGATAATTGGGTGAATAATCCAACTTGACTGATATAAGACAGGGGGAAGGGGCTTGAGGCAAAGAAACAAGATCCACTTTCCACTGAAAGTAACGAAGAGGGCCCAGATCGGATAATTTAAATCGTTCACTTTGAATACCCGATACAATCTGCCATGGCGGCATCTCGCTTGCCTGTTTGAAAAATGTATTGGAGAAACGAAAAAAGATCTTTGAGCGGCTCTCTTTCACTCCGTGAAATAGAAACTCTATATCCTCAACATGGCTATTATAGTACTTGAGGTCAAGGACTTTTGAAACAACCAAAGCCTGCTGATGATCAGACGGGGAAAGGGTCCTGATCGCCTTATTGTTAATACGAAAATTATCAATATATCCGTAAAATTTTTCACCCAGGACTATGTCTGACTCGTCTGTTTTTAAAAAATGAGGTGTAAGGATCTCGTCATCCTTTTTTCCTGTTTTTGTCACATATTTCGTATCCTGCTGAATATCATCCAGATAACATTCCAGATGCCCGGTGGAACGATCAAAAATAAAGGCTATATGCTGCCATTTTTTCTCTATCTTTTTTTCGCTCGCGATGAAAACGCTGTAGCCCTTTCCTGTTGAATCATAGAACATATTTTCTAGGTCCATCACGATCTTTTTTTTATCCAGTTTCATTTTAATACCGTAAAATTTTCCATCCTTCCAGCTCCCTTTGGAGAACAAAATACCATCGGCAAGAAGAGTCGGATAAATAAAGCTGTCAATACTGAAGCTTCCAATATCGACCGGGCTGGCCCAGATATTGTTCTTATCCACATCGATCAGGATCCTGTGTTCCGGCGTTACAAATCCGCCTGTGCCGGTATCACGAAATTTAATCTCAGGATTATAATAATAATCACTCTTTTTGATCCTGTAATGCCCCGATCGATCGACAAGGTCTTTGGGATCTTTTTCATTGAAATCAAGCAAAAGCTCGCAATGCTCGTCCAGCGTAATATCCGGCTGTTGTATTTCAATCCCCTTCCCCTTATTGGGAATAAAGACCATTTTGCCATCTGTTATAGTACAACCTCTGTATTTATTCCCGGCATTAAACGTCAATGTCCTGGAAATCAATATATTATTATCTAATAATATAATAATTAATAAAAATATTAATCTCATGATCTTCCATCCAGTTTTGAAATTTTTTCGATCCGCCTGATATGCCTTTCTCCATTGCTGAAATCAGTGCCCAGCCATATCCTGACCAGCTTGAAAGCCTTTGACGGCCTTGTCAGCCTTTCCCCCAGGGTCATCACATTGGCATCATTATGAAGCCGGCTCAATCTGGCAGAATCCTTGCTGTAAACCAGAGCCGCTCTGATGTTTTTTATCTTATTGGCGACCATACTGGCCCCCACCCCGCTGCCGCAAATGAAAATGCCTCTGGCATTCTTGTCTTTAGCCACCGCCCTGGCTCCTTTAGAGATGTAATCGGGATAATCCACGCTCATTTCAGAATCTGTCCCCACGTCTTTTATCTTATACCCAAGACCCACAAGTCTTTTTTTCAAATACTCTTTTAACTTGAAACCGGCATGATCTGAAGCCACAACAATCGTTGGCTTTGTCATGATGCTCTCCTATTTTAAGATCTCCAGGATACGCTCCAGGTCCTCTGAAGAATAATACTCAATTAATATTCTGCCTTTGTTCTGATCTCCCTGAATCCTGACCTTTGTTCCCATCTTTTCCTGAAGATTGTCTTCAAGGTTCATCAGCTCGGCGTTTCTTTTATCCTTTTTTCTTTTGGGGGGTTTGTAATCAGGTTTATATTTCTTAACGGCCTCTTCAGCCTGTCTGGATGATAAATTCTCATTTATTATTTTATTCCTTAATTGTTCAATAACATTGGGATTTTTAATATTGATCAAAGGTCTGACATGACCGACCTGCAGTCTTCCCTCCTTCAGATCGATCAGGACCTTGTTGGGAAGACTTAAAAGACGCAGAGAATTTGTAATGGTACTTCTGTTCTTCCCCACCCTTCTGGCCACTTCTTCCTGAGAGATCTTGAATTTATCAATTAAAAGCCTGTACGCCTTGGCCTCATCGACCGGATCAAGATTCTCCCTTTGAATATTTTCTATTAACGCGATCTCCAGTTTTTCATTGTTCTCAAACTGTCTGATAATAGCCGGGATCTTGTCCAATCCAGCCATCCTGGCAGCACGCCAGCGTCTTTCTCCGTGAACCAGTTCAAACTTATCATTTGATCGGGTAACCGTGATAGGGATAAGTACTCCTTTTACTTTTATTGAAAGCGAGAGCTCCTCCAGACCTGAAAACCTTGTCCTGGGCTGGAATGGATTGGGAATGATCTTGTCTATGTCGATCTGCTGAATTTCCAAAGACCCGATTTTAGGATCACCCAGAAGGGCATCAAGGCCTTTTCCTAATACTTTTCTAAGCTGTGGCATTTTTCATGATCTCCTTTGAAAATTCCTTATAACTTAAAGCCCCTGTTGAATCCGGTTGATACTGATCAATGGGTTTCCCGAACGAGGGGGATTCGCTCAATTTCACATTTCGCGGAATAATGGTCTTGAAAACCTTTTCCTTAAAGTAATCAGTCACTTCAGAGACTATCTGTGAAGACAGATTGGTGCGGCTATCATACATGGTTAAAAGTATACCCTCTAGTTCCAGACCCGGATTTAATACTTTTTTAACACGCTTGATGGTATTTAAAAGCTGGGTCAATCCTTCCATGGCATAATACTCGCATTGAAGAGGTATGAGAACCGTATCCGCGGCCACAAGGCCGTTCAGGGTTAAGATCCCAAGCGAGGGAGGTGTATCAATAATAATAAAGTCAAATTCTGCCCGGAGGTCATCTACGATCTTTTTTAATCGATACTCCCTGTTTTCCATATTGATCAATTCAACCTGAGCACCGGCCAGGTGAACATTGGATGGTATGATATACAGATTTTTTATCTTACATTCAAGTAAATTATTAATACGCTCATCCGGATCGATCATAAAATCATAGATCGTGCGGTCGATCTGGTCCTTTTCCACGCCCAGTCCGCTCGTGGCATTTCCCTGCGGATCAATATCGATCAGCAACACCTTTTTTTCAAAAGCAGCCAAAAAACTGGCTAAATTTATAGCTGTGGTGGTCTTGCCAACACCGCCTTTTTGATTAGCAATAACAATCGATTTTCCCATATTGAATTCCATCTTGGTTTCACATGAAACATTAATATAATATTTTGAAAAATTAATGTCCATTCTTTTCTAAAAAAAAGGGACGGTTCTTTTGCTTCCAGCATGCAAAGCAAAGAACCGTCCCCTTGCATGTTTCACGTGAAACATCAATTCTTTTCAAGAACCAGTATAAAATGTTCCATTCCCTGTTTTTCAAGAACTTTTGACTTTGCCAGTGCCTTTATAACAAATCCCTGTTCCTTTATACAGACTTTGTGTTCCTCCAGTTCCTGAAAAACATTTTTCCCTTTGTAAAAAACAAGCATGCCGTTTTCCTTAAGAAAAGGCGCGGCTTCCTTTGTGATCGTGGCGATATCCCCTACGGCCCTTGTTGTAATGGCATCTGCTTTTTGCCTTAATTCAGGGAATGATTGCAGCCTCCCATAATAAAGAATAACATTATTCAAGTTTAGGACCTGAACGGCCTTTTTTAAGAACATGTAATATTTTTTCTTGCTTTCCACAAGCAGAAATTTATTTTCAGGGCAGGCGATGGCCAGGACCATTCCCGGAAAACCGCATCCTGTCCCCAGATCAATAATAACCTGACCTTTTTCCAGAGAAAAGATGTCCAGAAGAGTAAGGGAGTCCAGAATATGCTTTGTTTTTAATTCTTCTGTATTTTTATATGAAACAAGGTTGATCTTTTTGTTCCATTTATCGATCAGCCGTATAAACTCATTGATCCTGGCCAGGCCGTACTGATCCCCTTTGAAATATCTTTCAAACATTTTTTAACCACTCTGATCTATTACATCGTTCCGTAGCCGAACCTAAAGACTCGGCTACGGAACTGCTGAACTTGGCTGATTTTTTCTGCTAGCCCGGATAATTCCTATTTCCCGATACAGAACCCTGAAAATATTGAATCTAAAAGATCCTCGGTGGTAAATTTTCCTATGATCTCCTCCAGATGGAGTATGGCTCTTCTGATATCGGAGGCTAAAATCTCCATTGGCCTTTGTTCTTTCAGCCCTTTTAAAACCTCTTCAAGATGAGATTTGGCTTCTCTCATGGAACTTTCATATCGCAGATTGGTTATCATGATATCGGATCCCGGTTGGTCCGAGCCCATTACGATCTGTGATATCTTTTTTTCTATCTTCTCCAGGCCTTTCCCCTCAAGGGCAGAAACCTCTATTATGTTCGTCTTTAAAAGGTTTTTCAAACGGTTACGATTGATACGCAAGGGACGATCAGTTTTATTTAAAATATAAATGGCTTTGGACTTGACCTGACTTAATTTATTTATCAGGTTCTCGTCTTCCTTCTCTATCCTTTTTGTTGCATCAAAAACAGCCAGTATCATGTGGGACGTTTCTATGGCCTGATGGGTCTTCTGTACAGACATATGATCAATAATATCAAAGGCCTTTTTAAAACCGGCTGTATCGACAAGTTTGACAGGAATTCCTTCAATATCCAGCCAGTCCTCAATGATATCACGGGTTGTGCCGGGTATATCAGACACCAGGGCTCTGTCCTTTTTTAAAAAAAAGTTGAACAGACTGGACTTTCCGACATTGGCTTTGCCTGCAATCACGGCATTAATACCATAGTGCAAAGCCAGGCCTTTGTGAGCTGTCTTCAGTAATTGTTCCAGCTGGGACAAGATCTGAGTTATCTCTGCCTTTAATTCCCTGCCGGTCACGGTATCAATGTCTTCTTCCGGATGGTCCAGGGAAACCTCTAATTTTGCCATGATCTGAATGAGCTTTTTACGCAGGCTGTCCACATATCCTGAAAACTTGCCAAATAATTGCTCCAGGGCATATTGTTTTGATTTTTCTGTTTTAGCCATAATAAGGTCATTAATGGCCTCAGCCTGGGTAAGGTCTATCTTCTTGTTCAGAAAGGCACGTTTTGTAAATTCTCCGGGGCAGGCCAGACGGGCCTTATTTTCCAGAACTGTTTTTAACACATCACGGGTGATGAGCATTCCCCCGTGACAATTGATCTCAATGAGATCCTCCCCGGTATAGGAATGAGGGCATCGTCGAACCAGGATAACGACCTGATCGATCACCTTGTTCTTAAACTTGATGATCCCATTATAGAATCCCGGTCTTGTGATATCAGTCTTTTTTATGGGCTGAAATATTTTTTTAATTATTTGTAAAGATTTCTGGCCAGAAAGGCGTACGATACTGATGGCGCCTGTTCCCGGAGGGGTTGAGACAGCTGCGATGGTATCATTGATCTGCATTGTCATTGAAAAATGAATAGGACTGTTTAAATAAGGATCTTAGCGTTTCAACATGATCTTTACTTTTTTATATACCCTATCTCCAATGCTTTGCGTCTGTATATCTTCTTCATCCTGCAAAGTGGAGTGAATGATCCGTCTGTCATAAGAGTTCATGGGTTCAAGAATAAATGGCTTTTTATACTTTCTTACCCGTGAGGCAATATTTTTTGCCAGATTCTCAAGTGTTTTCACTCTCTTCTCTCTATAATTTCCCGCATCCAGAATGATGTATATATTTTTTTCAAGACTTTTATTAATGATCAAGGAGAGGATGAACTGAATGGATTCCAGGGTTTTCCCTCTTCTGCCAATCAAAGTCCCCATGTCCGGCGTCTGGAGGCTTATAAAGACACGATCATCCTCTCTTTTATTTATTCTGACATCGTCGATCGAAATATCCATCACCTTGAAAAACTCTTTTATTTTATCTACAATCTTTTGTTCTTCCTCTTCATAGACGAAAAGCTTGACGCCAAGGTTCTTCCCTCCCCCCAGTCCCAGAAATCCTGATCTTCCCTCTTTCTGTGAAACTTCATAAGTATAGTTATCTTCTCTGGCCATACCGGCTTCTTTTAAGGCCAGGCTGAGAGCTTCGTCTTCTGTTTTTCCATATTTTTCAATGACTTTCATTTTTTCCTCCTGTACTCATTCCCATTTTTTTATTCAGATAGCTCTGCTGGATAATGCTCAAAAAATTCTGAATGGTCCAGTAAAGAACCAGGCCTGATGGCATATTCCAGAATATGAACAGGAAAAAGGCCGGCATTAAATACATGGTCATCTTATGCTGGGGGTCTGTGGATGATATCTTCTGCTGTAAGAACATGCTGGCCCCCATCACAGCAGGAAGCGGATTGATCGGGATACCGGCGATGACAGCCACAGTATCCGGCAAAGCCAGGCTTTTGATCCATAAAAAGGAGGCATCCCTTAATTCCAGCGAATACTGGAGCATATCCCACATGGCTAAAAATACAGGTATCTGTAAAAGAAGCGGCAAACACCCTCCAAAAGGATTTACCTTGTGCTTTTTGTAAACTTTCATCAGCTCCTGGTTCATTTTCTGAGGCTCGCTCTTATACTGCTCTTTCAGCTGACTGATAAGAGGTTGCAGTTTCTGCATTCTTGCCATGGATTCGAATTGCTTATGTGTTAAGGGATATAACACACCTTTTAAAAGAAAAGTGAAAATAATGATGGAAATTCCCCAGTTTCCCACCAGGCTGTTAAAAAATCTCAAGACATCCAAAAAGAAATTACCAATAGGGGAAATGATCTTTCTGAACCCGATGGTCTTTTCCAACGAACTCAAGAATTTATGGGAACGAAATGTATCTCTTAGCTTGGGGCCTGCATAGATGGAATAATGATAATCTATATGGCCGTTTTTAAAAAAATTCTTTGAAAGTTCCGAGGCGATACCTCCGATATACATATCTCCATCAGAATAAAACAACACCTTTTTGATCCTGTATTTTTCTAAAGGCAACAGGGCGCAGATAAAATACCGGTTATGGAACGTAACATAATCAATACCCTCTTCTTTTTTCGAGATCACTTTGCCAAAATGATTATATTTTTTTGAAAAAAGACCTCCTCCGGAGTATTTGATCTCGTTCAATTTTTCCATTCCAAAATAACCGCTCTGGAGTATATTGTAGCGGCTTTTTTCATCAACGGGTCCGAGAAAAGGCTGCCATTTTAATACTATAAATCCATCTCTGTATTTTGAAACAGAGCTCCCCGAGCCGCTTAATGAAATATCCAATCCTATCAAATAAGAATGATTATGAAAAATGTATTTTTTAGTGACATTGATCCCTTCTTTTGTAGAACCTGAAAATATAATATTTGTTCCTGATCGGGATACGCTGTATTGCTCAAGATCATTCGCGATAAAATTTTCCTCACCGTTTTTAAGGAGAGTAAAACCCAGTGTGTAATTTTTAGCGTACCGTTTTTTCGGGTAAAGCACAAGATTAACATTGCTTTTATCCGTGATATTCCTGTATTTCTTTAATACAAGATATTTCAATCTTCCGCCCAGCGTACTGAGCACATACCTGGCCAGAGGGGTCTCGACTTTAACCAGATTCTCGTTAAACGTACTTTTTTTGGTCCTGAACAGGATCTGTTTCGTATTTTTTTCCCTGTTGTTGAACTGGTCCACAGCCCGTACGGCGAAATAGGCCGGGATATCCGTATCCAGATCATATATATCTATCGATGTGTTTTTGGTCTGATAGGCGGGGGTTTCATAATTTGTTATTTTATTATTTTGTGAATAATAAATTAAATAATATATTTCAGATTCATCCTTGGCGCTGTCCCAGGACAAAGTGACGGTATCAGCAGACTCATTATAAGAAACATCTTTTAACCCCTTGAATATGGGGGGATTCTTTTCCTGGGAAGGTTGATATTTTTTCCTGACCGTCAAAGTCCATATCAAAAGAACGGCCAGGGATAAAACAAAAGCCACTACCGTATTTTTATTCATTATTATCTCCTATTTTAGTGGATCATAGCCACCTGAATGAAAAGGGTTACATCTGAGTATCCTGTACAGGGAAAGAAATAAAGCTTTAAAAAAGTTATATTTTTGAAAAGCGTTCAGGCTGTACTCAGAGCAGGAGGGGGAAAACCGGCAAGAAGGGAATACATGAGGAGATATAGCTTTCCTATATATTCGAATAAGCGAAATAACGATCTTTTTTAATAAAAAATCAATCCGTTGTAAAATTCTCATCTATTTCTCTGCCCAACTCTGACTTCAAAAGGTCCCAAAAAACTTTTTTTTTTGAACAAACGCTAGATCATGAAAGGCGGGTTTAATATAAAAAACCAGATCATATCCATGCTTTATATGGGTTTTAAACTTCCTGAAAAGATCTCTGATAACCCTTTTGGCCTTATTTCTAAGCACGGCATGACCGAATTTTTTTCCTATGATGATCCCGACCCTTGAAAAGGCAAGGTCATTGACAAGGCCGTACAGCCTCAAATAGTCTGATTCAACTTTTTTACCTTGTCTAATGATCTTTGAAAAATCTCTTTTATAATGCAACCTGGCATTTTTTTTAAATTTATGATCTTTCATCAGATACGGTCAATCTTTTCCTTCCTTTTCTCCTGCGCCGGCTTAATACAAGTTTACCGCCTTTGGCGGACATCCGCCTGCGAAACCCGTGTGTCTTTTTCCGTTTCGTCTTGCTTGGCTGATACGTTCTCTTCATGAATAAGTAACCTCACATATCAATATTGTTTTTTATATTGTATTCATTTTTCCCTTTTTTGTCAAGTTAAATTTTTATTAAAATTATCCGCAGAGACCACTGAAATCACTGAAATTTTTCTTTAAATCTAAATAAAACAGATTTATAACAGATAATCCTAATATATCGTTATTTTTATAGTTTAAATAATTTCCGTTCATTCAGTCCTTTCAGTGGTTATAAAATCTCTGTGGTTTCTCTTTAAAAAGAAGTTGCTTTCGAAATTAAAAAGTATTATTTTTTA
>JAFGFC010000101.1 GCA_016931325.1 Spirochaetota bacterium
CAAATTTCTGATCCTGGCCATTATAAAATCGACAACCTGTTCAATATTCATCTCGGACGTATCCAGATAAATGGCGTCGTCAGCCTTTTTCAAAGGGGACAATTTCCGGTTGCTATCAAATTCGTCCCGCCTGATAATATCCTGCTTTATCTCTTCCATAGGCCTGGTATCCTGATGCTTTTTATCATCCTTTCTTCTCCTGGCTCTTTCTTCCACAGACGCATCAATATAGAATTTTATATCAGCATCCGGGAAAACCACTGTGCCGATATCTCTCCCATCCAGTATGACGTCATATTCCTCACCCAGTTTTTTCTGAAGATCCACACATAATTCACGGACACACCTGTAGCTGGAGACAAGAGAAACGTTCTGATCCACTATTTTCGTTCGCAGATGGTCATTCACCTTTGTTCCATTGATGAATATATCCATCTCACCGGTTGACCTGTTTCTTTTCATGGAAAGGTCCAGGTTTTTTAAATACCGCTCTACCCCGGATTCATCGTTCAGGCTGATATGCTTCTTTATCAGATCAAAAGTGACAGCCCTGTACATAGCCCCCGTATCTATATAAAGCAGATCCATTTTTTCAGCGACTATTTTGGCCACTGTACTTTTTCCTGCCCCGGCCGGTCCGTCAACCGCAATTTTCATAGAAATACCTCTTTGATTAATAAGGATTTGAAGATAGTGAAATTAAATTAAAAATCAAGACATTAGGAAGATCGAAGAATATTTTCCAACTCTTTGATCAATTTTCTCAACTCGGTCCTTTTCCCGACGGTCACACGGATGAAATGATCCAGGGTTTTTTCATAAAAAGGCCTGACGATAATACCGCGAGATAAAAGTTTTTCATAAATCTCTTCTGCCTTTCGTCCCAGATCGATCAGCACAAAATTGGACTGGCTTTTAATATATTGCAAGTCGAGCCTGTCAAGCTCGGAATAGAAAAATTCTCTGTTCAATTGATTGGCGTTTTTACATTGGTCAATAAATCGGTCATTTTTTAAAGACGCCAGAACAGCGGCCTGCGCCATGGTATTAACGTCAAAAGGCATCCTCATCCTGTCCAGAAGATCGATCACATCCTTATTTCCCAATCCATAACCCACTCTCAGTCCGGCCAGAGCATAGATCTTTGAAAATGTCCGGGTAATAAAAATATTCTTTTTATCCCTGTATTTTTTGAAAATCTGAACACTGGCTGGAAAATCTGAAGCCGTGGCATAATGAAAATAGGCCTCATCCATTAAAAGCATTGTATCCTTATTTAAATTTTCGACCAGTTTCACCATATCGGCCTGATTGAGATAAGTGCCGGTAGGATTGTTCGGATTACAGATCACGACCAGGCTGATATCCTCTGATAAATGATCCAGGATCTTATCTACATTATATTGATAATTATCAAGTTTCACAGAAACCGTCTCAGCCGAGTAGATGCTGTTGTAGATCCTGTAAAGGCTGTAACTGGGATCGAAAAGAAGCACCCTGGAAGAAGGTTTGATCCTGTATTTATAGACAAGATCAATGATCTCATCGGTCCCGTTACCGGGAATAATATTCTCGGGTCCAAGGCCTATCTTCCCGGCGATGGCCCTTCTCAACTCTTTATATTCTTTGTCAGGATATCGAAAAACATTCTTAATATTTTTTTTTATGGTTTTTTTTACATAGGAAGGGACACCAAAAGGATTTTCATTGGAGGCCAGCTTGATGACCTTTTTATGGCCATAAAGCCTTTTAATATCATTGATGTCTTTTCCGGCTATATACTCGGGGATGGGTAACATATCATTTAACACCTTTAGCGGCGGGGTATGAACCGAGGATCTTGAAATACGTAGTGCTCTTTTTGATCCTGGAAATAGCGGGTTTTACTTTCTTATCTGTTGCTTTGCCGATAAAATCAATAAAGAACATATATTCCCATGCTTTTCTTCTTGTTGGCCTGGATTCTATCTTGGTCATATTGATCTTGAAATCATTGAACGGTTTGATCAATTTAAAGAGCTCCCCAGGTCTATCTTTGATGCCACAGACAATGGATGTTTTGTATTTAATATTGTTCTTTAATTTTATCGGTTTTTTAGCAATGACAAGGAACCGCGTATAATTATACAAATTATCCTGAACGCTCTCAGCCAGAACATTCAACTTGTAGATCTGAGCCGCCAGTTTACTGGATAAAGCGGCTGTCATCTTTTTTCTGGCTGCCTCCCGGGCTGCCTGAGAGGTTGAACTTTTCTCTATGATCTTTGCAGATGGCAGATTGTTCCTGATGAACGTCCGGCACTGTCCCAGGGATTGAAAATGAGCATACAGAATTTTGATCCTGTTTATATCTTTCTCAAGCGAAACAAGATTCTGCTCAACGGGCAGATATATCTCATTGATGATCTGATGATCGAACTCCATAAAAAGGTCCATGGTATAAGGCACGACCCCTTCATTGGAATTCTCTATAGGAACAACTCCAAAATCAATACAGTCATTTTCCACTTCCACAAAAATATCCCTCAGGGTCGCATGCGGAATATAGATCGATTCATGCCCAAACAACTTGATAGCGGCAATATGAGTAAAGCTGGCCTGTGCCCCAAAATACCCGATCTTGAGCTCGGACTGGATTTTGCGGCTGGCCGAAAATATCTCCGTGAAGATCGCGCTCAGGCTTTTTTCAGGAAAAATGTCCTTATTTTCTTTTAAAATTAGATCGAAGATCTCTTTTTCCCGGGATGGTTGATAATAAGAAGAATGCGTGGAGCTTTTAATCACCTTTACCTTTTTCGCCAGATTGATCCTCTGGTGGAGTAATTCAAGGATATCTTTATCGATTCTATTGATCTGCTTTCTGATCTTTTCTAATTGAGGGATATTTTTCATTACATTATAAAATCGCTTTTTCGAACTCTTTTATTGAAGAATGTATCTTGGTAATGATCCTGTCAATGGCTTTTTTATCCATATGATATTTATCAAATATCTCCTGACAGGGTTTATAAAAAGCGCCGTCTTTCCCCATACCGATCTTGAGATTATAGGAAAGAATATCAGCGATATGAACGATCTCGATAAGTGTTCTTTCTTCCGACCGGCTTGACTGATATTCCAGAGGCTGATGATGATACCTGGCCACATTACTGAACAACTCGGGTAATTTCCAGTAATTCGACAATTCAGCGCCAACATCACAATGATTGAATCCCATCACTTCTCTTTCTGCCAGGTCAAAGGAAATATTACGCATCTTGGTAATGGTCCTTATCTGATCAATATATTTTCCCAGCTGCGAGGATAAAAGTATCTTGCCGATATCGTGTAACAGACCTGTGACAAAAAATTTTTCCACTTCTTTGTATTCCAGTTGCTTGGCAATAAGCCTGGCCCCGGTGGCTGAAGCCAGAGAATGCCTCCATAGATCGCCTCTGGCCAATCCGTATCCCTGAGCCTCTTTACTCAGAGTAGCATAGGCAGAGGCGGCAATAGCCAGAGATTTCAGAGTATCCATACCCAGAATAATGATAGCTTCTGAAATGGTAACGATCTCTCGGGAATATCCATAATAAGCGGAATTGGACATTTTCAGAACTTTGGCGGTCAGAACAGGGTCCTGGCTGATGATTTCCTGAAAAACATGCGGATTGGAATTGGGATTGTCTATCTGCTCAAGAACCTGATTGACAATATCAGGTAATGTAGGCAGATTTTCTGCTGTCGACATTACTTTCTTCCAGAGTATTTCTGATTTTTTCTTATCCAGGATCTTAGTCAAAATTCAGCTCCTTTATCTCTTTTAATGTCGGCAACTCTTTTATGCTTTTTAAACCAAAATATTGCAGAAATTTCTTCGTCGTGCCATAAAGAGCCGGCGCGCCGGGAGAGTCTTTTCTCCCTGTGATCTTTATCAGGTCTCTTTCCATCAGGTCTCTCAAACCATTATCAATGGAAACACCCCGGATAGTCTCAATTTCAGAACGTGTGATAGGTTGTTTATAAGCAATGATCGCCAGAGTTTCGAGAGACGCTTTGGAAAATTTCTGTTTCTTTTTAGCCTGAAACAAACTTTTAAGTTTTTCGCCATAGGCTTCGTTGGTGCCGAGCCTCACACCGCCGGCCATCTCCATGATCTTGATCCCTGCATTACGATTCTGATAATCAATGGCCAGCTCTTTAATGACCTGCTTGATATGAGACGTGTCGTTCTGGACCATTTCAGACAGTTTCCCATAGGTTATGGGTTCTGAATGAACAAAAAGAATAGCTTCAACCAGACCTTTCAGCTCGGTTGTGTTAATATTCTTTTCTTCCATTTATTTCCCCTCCCTTCTAAAAATCTTTATATCACCAAAAAGTTTATGCTGTTTTACAAAAATCTTCCTCTGCTTTATCATCTCCAGTATAGCCAAAAAAGTAACGACCACATCCCAGACCTCAACCTTTTCAACAAAAAGGGACTGGAAATCGATCTGGTCTTTTTCTTTCAGAATCTCGGAAATCTGGTCTATCCTGGTTCCTACGGTAATTCTTTCAGGAAGGATATATCCGAGATCCTCGGTATCAGTGTATTCAATAAATTTACTGAAAATATTTATCAAGTCAAGGAGTTTCACATCCACCCAGTTCTCAGCATCGCCAAATTCCATCACCATCTGTGATGAAGGCCTGAAAAATACATTTGATACTTCTTCTTCCTTCTGTTTCAGATCATCGGCCGCATTCTTGAATTTCTGATACTCCAGGATCTGCTCCACCAGCTCCTTGCGGGGATCCTCGAAATACTCGTCCTCGATCTCTACATCAGTCGGGATAAGCATCTTTGATTTGATGTACATCAGGGTGGCGGCCATGACAATGAATTCAGCAGAGACATTGATATCTATCTTTTTCATTAAATTAATGTACTTTAAATACTGTTCGGTGATCTCCCCTATCGGGATATCGTAGATATCTATTTCTGCTTTATTGATCAGATAGAGTAAAAGGTCCATGGGACCTTCGAATTTTTCCAGCTTGACCGTATAACCCGTATCTTTTTCTTCACCCATAAATAAGCCCCACTTTGTTATATATCTCTCTTATATTTTTCAATGCCACGGCCTGAGCCTTTTCATTATTCTCTTTTATATGCTTTTTCAGTTCATTAATATTTTTCATATAGTATTGCCTTTTCTCCCTGTAAGACTTGAGGCTCTCCATGATCAACTCGGCGCATCTTTTTTTACAATCCACACATCCTCTCTGCCCGCTTCTGCAACCTTTATCCACCTGCTTTGTTTCATCTTCAGGGGCAAAGATCCCATACAGTGGAAAAACACTGCAATGCTCGGGATTACCGGGATCATTTTTATAGACCTTTTTTGTATCCGTTACGTACTTTTTAACTTTTTGCAGGACCTCTTCAGGGGGATCAGCCAGATAGATAGCGTTATTATAACTCTTGCTCATCTTCCGGCCGTCAAAACCAAGCACCTTGGGACTTGTGGTAAGCAATGGTTCCGGCTCGGGGAAAAATTTCCCGTAAAAATGATTGAATCGTCTGGCGATCTCCCGCGTGATCTCCAGATGGGACACCTGGTCCTGGCCTACCGGAACCTTCTCGGCCCTGTAAATCAATATGTCAGCGGCCTGAAGCACGGGATACCCTAAAAAACCGTAATTACTCAGATCCTTATCCTGCATCTCTATGATCTTTTCCTTGTAAGTGGGATTCCTCTGAAGCCAGCCCAGGGGGGTGATCATGGAAAGGATAAGATGCAACTGTGTATGGGCCGGTATTTCAGACTGGATGAAAAGCACGCTTTTCGACAGATCGATCCCGCATGCCAGAAGATCAATGTATATATCCAGAACGTTCTCTTTTATCTCTTTATAGTTGTTGGAATAGGCTGTCAGCGAATGGAGATCGGCGATCATGTAAAAACATTTATATTCATCCTGTATCCTCACCCAGTTTCTGATAGCCCCGGCCAGATTCCCGATATGTAATTTCCCGGTAGGTTGGATACCGCTTAATACGACTCTTTTCACAATTTATCTCCCGTTATTTCACATAAATATATGAATAATTGAGATCACAATGGAATCCAGAAAAGACGCGCCACCAAAAATAAAAAACAGGAATAAAAGTATCATTTGAATAAACTCTGTTCTGGGATAGAAATCCCAGAGAACCGCAATCAACCTTCCGCCTGACAGGGGCAGAAGGGGGAAAAAAGAGAATATAAAATAGTTCATATTGATACGTATGATCTGCATAAAGAGATTGTATATGTACCCCTCAGGCGCGGGTTTATACAGTATGATCAAAAGGATGAACATAATGGCTACGAACAGGTTGACTCCCATGCCGGACAGATAAACATACAGGCTGTACAGAAAGGGTTTCTTGAAATTCCGGCTATCAACAGGAATGGCCCTGGCCCATCCGTAACCAAAAGCCACAAAGAACAAAAAACCCAGGCTGTCAATATAATACATGGGCCGGAATCCGAAAAGCCCTGTGTCTGAAGGGGTCGGATCACCCAGTTTCACGGCCAGGTATCCCTGCGCGTATTCGTGCAGGGTAATAGCAACAAGTATAGCAGGGAGCAGTATTAAAAGCTCCCGGATAGCTTCGATCAGAACCTGTATGTTCATTTGGCTTTTAACTTATATATTTTATTTAGGATTTCAATAAAAAAATACAACTCATAGGAAATGAGTTGGGTCGGATTCCCACGGATGGGAAGAATCCGACCACGATGTTCGAAGTTCGAGGTTAAAAAGAGAAACCACAGATACACACGGATAAACACAGATTTCATTTCTGTCATTGCGAGCCTTCAAAAAGAAGGCGAAGCAATCTCTTAAAATATATTCTTATTTTACCACCACAATCTTATTCAATCTCTCTACATTCCCATATTTCAAATACGAAAAATATACGCCGCTTTTTACAATATTTCCATTTTTATCCTTACCATCCCAGTATATACGGTTTATTCCTTCCCTGGCTCCTTCATTACCCTTATAAAAACTGAATTTTATTGCAAGCCTTCCATCCATATGATAAATATAGATTTTCACATCTTCATCCTGCAATAGAAGATATTCTATACATGTCGATTCATTATTCGGATCAAATGGATTAGGATAATTACAAAAACTATACTCTGTCAATTGATAAACAGGGATAAATTCAACACCCTGACTGATGTTTCCTTTCCATCCCTGGTCAGTAACAGGTCTACTCTCAACATAGTGCCTTTTAAGAATTTCCCATAGAACAGTCTTGCATTCATATTCCCATAATTCATTTCCTGAAGCCCTAAGCCAGGAATTGGATGATGCTGTCCACGAATATCCATCCCAATAAGTGTTATTTTCCATATTTTTAATTCTTATTTCTGAATAATCTAATTTATACTCTCCGCTACCAGTTAAATATGATGCTCCCTTGACTTTGCCATACTTTGCAAAATATATACTTTCTGAAGGCTCGAGATTTAATATTTTGGAGTATAACTCTCCTGTTACCTGTTCTGTACAAAAATCGCTGTTTTTAAAAGAAGTATCAATAGCACAAACTTTCCAAAAGGCTCTTTGAGTAACAGGAATCTTTGATTGATAATAGCATGGATTACCGATCCAACCTTGTGGAATATTTCCTATATTGGCCTGACCACGTGGATAATCGAGGATTTCTGAAATATAATCATATTTTCCACTTTGCGATATACCTATGGCTATTTTATATTGTAATATATTTTGTGATGTATGGTCATCCACAGAAGGATTCCATTTGAAACGCCAGTAGCCATTTATACCTTCAACATTCATACCAGTTGGAATAGTTGGTTTATAATTTGTTTTAGAGTTTGTATTTTTATATACTTTGAAATAACGACTACCTCCATTTCCACCCATCATAATTAAATCTAAATCGCCGTCTGAATCCATATCCCCAAAGGAAACACTGCCTCTCCAAACAGATGGGTTAAGAATTCGATTTGTATTAAAACTTCCATATCCATTATTTGTGTATAATATAAAATGAGGAGAAACACCTACGCCACTACTATCTCCTGTCATAATTAAATCTAGATCACCATCAATATCGATATCACCTAAGGTTATACTGCTATACCAGACACCAGGATTAAGATTTTGAATTTCAGTAAAATTACCCCCATTATTTTGATATACTTTAAAAAGAGGTGAACTTCTTCCGGTCATAATTAAATCAAGATCTCCATCTGAATCTATATCCCCAAGTGCTATACTGCTTTCTCCACCACCGGGATTTATATCTTGAAAATTAGAAAATATTCCTGATCTATTATTAGTATAGGTTTTGAAGTAATTAGGTAAACCTGTCATTATTACATCCAAATCACCGTCTAAATCAATATCTCCAAGTGTTGTACTGCTACCTGCTATTCCAGGAGTAAGATTTTGATTTGAAAGAAAAGTTCCCCGGCCATCATTTTTATAAACTTTAAACATTGCTCCAGCTATAGAATTATAACCAGTTATTATCAGATCAAGATCTCCATCAAGATCAATATCTCCAAGATTTAGACAACCTTCCTGTCCACCAGTGATTAAATCCTGATATAAGCTAAAAAATCCTTGGTTATTTTTATATACACGAAAATGATCTGTAGTGCCAATCATAATCAAATCCAAGTCATTATCAGAATCAATATCACCAAGAACTATACTACTTAATGAACCAAAACCAGAATCAATATCCTGATAAAAATCTAAAATACCATTACCATTATTTGTATAAGATTTAAAATAAGGACCTTGGCCAGTATAAATTAAATCTAAATCACCATCAGAATCTATATCTCCAAAAGCAATACTATTATAACTTCCATAATATGATGCAGGTGTTAAATCATACCAATTTGTATAATTAGCGTAAACAGGAGTAAGTAATAAAATAATCATACTTGAAAATAAGCATTTTTTCATGTTATTAAAGATTATTATTTGATGCTATAATATCTATAATAATATCTAATTTCAATATTTCCACCTATTAATTAAACACCTATTATCCTGTAAAAATGACAAAAAACATTTGATATTTCATTTATTTTGAATATTATATACCAAATATTTAATGTTATTGGGGATTAAGATGAGAGAATTACTACCTTTAAAAATATTATTAATTTTTACTATCTTTTTTTTGATTTATCCCTTTTCATCTAAAGCTATAAACTATTATATTAAAACAAATGGCGATAATACATCAGGAGGTACTTTCTGGACTAATGCGTGGGAAACAATAGGTTATGCAGCAAGCAATGTGTCCACTGGAGATGTAGTTATTATTTCAAATGGTATATACAGAGAAAATATTTCCATTATTTCTAATTCTAATATTACTTTTATTTCATGGGGATGGATAAATTCTCAAGATAACACAAGTACTATTCTGTATGGAAGTGGAGCTTTTGCTCAGGAGATATTTGCATTGAAAAATTCTAGAAGGATAGTTATTCAAGGATTCTCATTAAATGGACAGGACCTCGTATCTCCCTGGGGTATAACCATTGAAAATAACTCTTCCAGCAATTTAATAGCCAATAACAAAATATTTTCAAACCATGATTTTGGAATTGAAATAAGAGATAATAGTAAATTTAATTGTATTAAAAGTAATAAAATATTTGATCAAATGGGTGTCGGACAGAGAATTGGCATAGCCATAAGAGGGAATTATAATTTAATAAGCCATAATAATATTGCCAGAAATTCTAATTCTGGATACTCTCATAATGGGATATCCTTATCAACCTCTGCTTCTAATAACATAATAAAATTCAATCAAATATATAGCAATTATTCAGGTATAAC
>JAFGFC010000102.1 GCA_016931325.1 Spirochaetota bacterium
AGCCTGATAGCCTGCATTATGGCCGATACATGTATTATACTGACCGGCAGTATTATTGAAAAGGGCATAATAACCTATTCCGATATTTCTTAAACCAGTATTTATAGATGACAGAGCATTAACCCCAATCCCGATATTATAATCTCCCGTGGACAAATTATCCAGGGTATTTTCGCCTATGCCTATATTATAATTAGCGCCTGTTCCGCTCAATACACCTGAATTCAAGCCCAGGAAGGTATTGCCAATCCCGTAATTATGGATAAACCGGTTGGCTCCAGCATAGATGATACCGCTTGCTGTTGTAGTAAGCGGCATACGGAAATTTTCCGTAATTTCCAGTTGTTCAATGGGAGTGCTTGATCCTATACCTACATATCCGTTACTGCTGATGGATATTCCCAGTTTGCCGCAATTCCTGAAAAGAAAAGTGTTCCCGGGCGGATCATTAAAAGTATATTCCAGACTTCCTTTGATAGCGCTGAGGGCATTTTCAAATTTGATGCCGGTCTGAGCATCGTCATCCGGAGAGATGCTGAAACTGTAGGCGTCATACAGATCATTCTGATTCAGGTACAGGTCATCCCAGAAGCTGGAGGCTCCCCCTACGGTTAATCTGTGGCTACCGGGTAATGCTCCCAGGCCGAAGTTACCGGTCAGGCGATATACATTATTGGTATTCTTTGACCAGTAATTCAAATTCGTGCTGTGCTGGCCATTCACCATATGCGCGTTCAGGGCATATCCCACTGACACTATCCTTTCCCTGGGATCCAGCGCTCCCCCTGCTCCCTGTATTTCGACTTCCAGGTATAAGGCAGCGTTGGTAAAGATGATGGGATCAATGACAACATTTTTTCCAAGGGTATAATGATAATATCCGTTATTCACTTCTACTGATTGATATCCTGAACTCCATAAGGCGATACCGCCGGTTGAGACATTAAAGATCCTGAAATCAATATTTCGGGATCCTGTGACCGGCATTCCGCTCTGGAACAGTTTCCCTCTGTAATTAATCATAGCCGGGATAGCCATGGCTGTATGGATAAATAGTCCTGATATTAACAAAATGATAGTGATCTTTTTCATCTTATTTTCCTCCAGAAATAGAAAAAGCAGGATGAAAGTATCCTGCTTATAATAGTGATGATTTTTAAAAGCTGATTTGAAGAAATATCAGCGCAAAAAATTGAAAAATAGCCTGTTCGCACTTCTTGCTTTTGCATTCTTCCAGTATAGTTCCTCCGCTTTAATTGATCTATATATCCCAACAAGTGCATATTACAATGAAAACAAAAAATTAAAACATTACCCTAAAATATTGCAATTTTTATACCATATGAGTGACCCTGATACAAAAATTTTAATTATTTCTTGGCATTCTATTCAATTTATGCAATATTTCAGAGAAATTCATCAAACCAAATGGAAACAATAAAAATATCGGTATTTTGGGTAAAATTTATACAATTAAAAGTAAGAATTATACAATTTTGTCAAAAAACAAAACATATAAGTAGCCGAGCCTTAAGGCTCGGCTAGGATAAGAATCCGTTCTCAATAGATGTAGTATAATATACAGTTCTTTAGAAGAAAAAGTGTCAGATATGAGGCTCCCCTCCTCATTTTTCCTAAATATAGATGTTTTTTTTAGCCTGTCAATAGAAACTATATTTTTAATACGCTTTAAATTCCATATAATATTATCATTATCGTATATTGTAGTGTAGCCTTAAGGCTACACTACAATATGGATCATATTACCAAATTTGTCTTTGAAATACCCAGTTGAATTAATTTTCTGGTCTCGCCATAATACTGATGCCAGCTGGAAAAAGGATAATCCTTAGGATCATCGACCAGGCCGGCTTTGACCGGATTATTATGCATATAATTCAATTTATTAAAGAAATCCAGGCTATTTCTTATTACTTCATCGTAATAACTTCTTTGCCAAACGGTCCGGCCAACATTATTAATGATCTGGTTGTATTTTCTGGCAAAATTACCTTTGATCAGATTCATTATTTTTGAAATACTGTATTTCCCAAAAGCATAAATGAGTATATGAAAATGGTCGGGCATAATAACATATCCATATATCCTGTAATCCAGGTAATATTTTAAATATTCTATTATAGCCAGCAACAAATTAGCATATTTACCGTCCTGAAATATCGGATTCCTGTCTTTCGTCACTGATGTTAAAAAATATACCTGACCATCCTCAATATATCTCTTTATACCCATTTTAATCCCTTTTAGCAGAGCCTTAAGGCTCTGCTACTGATGATTATATACAATTTTTTTACGCATTTTTTCCATTAAAATGGACATTTTTAAACAGTAGCCGACCCTTAAGGGTCGGCTACTGTTTATATTGATTTTTATTATATTCGACTCAAAATGATTGACTTTTATATAAAAACCCTCTATTTTTTTAAAATATTTCAAGATATTGAAGTATTAACATTACCTGATAGCGGAGCCTTAAGGCTCCGCTACTACCGAATAAAAATATTAAATCTCTTGGGAGGTAAAGTATGAGTAAAAGCACAAAGACCTGGTTGATCATAGGAGCGTTCATCCTCGTGGTTATTATTTTCCTGGGATCCTGTATCGGAATCAGGAACAATATGGTAACAATGCAGGAAGATATTAAAAATGCATGGGCTCAGGTTGAAAATCAGCTACAGAGACGATATGATCTTATTCCCAATCTGGTAAATACAGTCAAAGGCTACGCTAAACACGAAAGAGAGATCTTTATCCAGATCGCTGAAGCCAGGGCGAAACTGGCTGGTGCCGGTACCTATCCTGATAAAGTAAAAGCCGCCAATCAGATAGAATCAGCCCTGGGAAGACTTCTTGTGATTGTCGAAAGATATCCTCTTCTTAAAGCAGACGCTAATTTCCGGGCTTTGATGGATGAACTGGCCGGTACTGAAAACAGGTTAGCGGTAGAAAGAAAAAGGTATAATGACAAGGTCACTGAATACAATAAATATATCAAAGTTATTCCCAATAATATGATTGCCGGAATGATGGGTTTTTCTAAGGCTGACCTGTATGAAATACCTGAAGTGGCCAAAGAAACGCCGAAAGTGGAATTTTAATCCCAAGTAGCGGAGCCTTAAGGCTCCGCTACTTTATTTCACTATGTTCTCCCCTTCTTACCTTAAACTGCACGAATCCGGTGAGCTGGAAAAAAGGATCAATAAAGCCTATAATATCCTTGAAAAATGCTCGCTCTGTCCACACGGGTGCCGCGTTAATCGAACAAAGAAAGAAAAGGGATTTTGCAAAAGCCTTGTTGATCCTGTTGTCTCCAGTTATAATGCTCATCATGGGGAAGAGCCCCCAATTTCCGGAATATACGGTTCCGGTACTATCTTCTTTACCCATTGTACCATGCGCTGTGTCTTCTGCCAGAATTATCCCATAAGCCAGATGGGGCAGGGCAAGACCGTATCTGTGGATGATGTGGCCTTTATGATGATTTATCTGCAGAAAAAAAACTGTCATAATATCAATTTTGTTACCCCGACTCATTACGTCCCTCAAATACTGAAAGCCCTGAACAAGGCTATCATGAAGGGATTTCATCTGCCTCTTGTTTATAATACCAGCGGTTATGAAACAATAGAGACACTTGAACTTTTAGACGGGATCATTGATATTTATCTTCCTGATATGAAATATGCTGATCCCGGGGTAGCCCTGAAATATTCCGGTATAAAAAATTATCCTGAATACAATCAAAAGGCTATCATGGAGATGTATCGCCAGACAGGGGATCTGAAAACTGACAGGATGGGAATAGGACAGAAAGGTGTTCTTATTCGTCACCTTGTCCTTCCCTATGGACTGGCCGGATCTAAAAAAATCCTGGATTTTTTAAAAAAAAAGGTTTCCACGACCATAACTATCGGTATTATGAGCCAGTACTTTCCTGCCCATAAGGCATGCGAAAATCCTCATTTGAAATACCGCCTCACACCGGAAGAATACCAAAAGGTTGTTGACTACGCTATTAAACTTGGTTTCAAGAATCTGTTAATACAGGGGCATTGAAGCAGATCATTATCATTTAAAAAAATTGGCATATCATACCCTATCACCTGGTCTTGACAATTTTTTGCACGGTGATTATATAAAAAATGAAAATAATAAAATTATCAGGAGGTGATGATCATGGCCATCATTAACTGGGATCCTTTTAATGAAATGCGTGATATCCAGGACGCCATGAACAGGTTGTTTGATGATTCTATGCAGAAAAGGGGAAAGCGTGATCTGGATTACTGGGAACCGGCTGTTGATATAATCGAAATTAAAGACGGATATAAAATCCTGGCTGATATGCCGGGTATTAAAAAAGAAGATATTGAGATATCTGTTTCAGGAGATGTGCTGACCCTCAGAGGAGAAAAGAAACTGGAAAAAGAAGAAGATCATAAGAATTATTACAGAAAGGAAAGGGTTTACGGTCTTTTCCAGAAACAGATGGTACTTCCTCAGGACGCTCAGGCCAGCAAGATACAGGCTAATTTCAAGGATGGCGTACTGACAATTATTATACCAAAAGGTGAAACATCAAAGCCAAAAAAGATAAAGATAGAATAGAGACTGCTTCAAAAATTCACTTTTAAATATATAGTTATATTCAATAAATAGTATTATCAGGAAGCCCGGGCATCTCTTTTAACAGGCTGCCATTTTTATTTCAATGATGCAAGAATGGATTTTACTATCTTTTCAAGTTTACGGCGATTGAACTTCCATCCGAGATGATTATAGATGACCATATCTGATCTTTGCCTCTTGTCCTTTGGATCGTTCTGGGAAGAATAGATATTGAGGAATTCAAAGAAATTGATCTTTCGCCTTTTCCATAGCCTCCAATAGGACAACAGCTTGTTGGTATAAACCGTAATAATAAAATCGAACAATTTCTCGATCTTCATTTCAAACAATAGAGCCGCATCAACAACGATCGCCTTTACATTCTTCTTCTTTTTTAACAGATCCAATTGCCTGATCAATTCTTTTATCAGCGCCGGATGGATCATCATATTCAATTTTTCCAACAGGTCCGGATTGGAAAACACGATCTTCCGCAGTTTGCTCCTGCGGATATTATTATTGTCATCAAACACATATTTTCCAAATGTCTGTAATATCTTTTTTTTATAAGGTTGTTGTTCAAGCAGATGATGACCCAGTTTATCCAGTTCGATAACAGCGCATCCGTTCTTATAGAATAAATGTGCGATCCGTGTCTTGCCAGAGCCGATGTTTCCTGTTATGCCTATAACTTTCAATGCGCTTC
>JAFGFC010000012.1 GCA_016931325.1 Spirochaetota bacterium
TGAACCATCATCTTCTATCTGACCCAGAAGAGATATTATTTCACTGCACCGCTGGCAGGTATTGATATGCTTTATTATTTTATCCCGCTCTTTATCATCCATCTGCTCTGCGAAAAACGCATACAGTTGCTCTTCATCAGGGCAGTCTTCTTTCTTTTCTCCTGTAAAATAGAAATTTTTTAAAAAATGTTTTATTTTATCTTCCATATTACTCATGTTTCATCACCTTCTTTAATTTATCCCTGGCCCGGCTCTCAAGAGAGCCGACAGTACCTATAGGCTTGTTCAGTATTCTGGCAATATCTTCCAATTTTACATTCATAAAGTAATGCTGGATCAGGATGAATTTCTCCTCCTCGGATAATGCATCCATGGCCTTGCGCAATTCTTCTAATTCTTCTTTTTTTAATATATCATTTTCCAGATCTGTATCAGACGCCACGAGATTATGCCGGGTCTTGCCGTTCTCTGTAACATTGTCATCAAGAGAAACGCCTGATTTTTTTCTTCTTATCCTGTCATATATAGTATGCACTGTAACGCTCTTTAACCAGCCCGGGAATTTATTCAGATCGTTCAAGGTATCCAGTTTACTGTATACTTTCTCCCAGACAGAACAGAAAATATCCTCTATTTCATTCTGGAGATCATCCGGATAAAAGTTCTTCTGCCTGATTGCATGATGGATCCAGGAATAGACCAGTTTACAGTATGTATAGTATAATTCTTCCCAGGCTTTGTCATCTTTCTTCAGGCATTTTTCAAGAAGTTTGATTATTTCCCCTTTATCCGGCATGTATCGAAATATAGGGAAATAAACCGCCTTGTCAATTTCTTTTCGATAAGCATCCTGCTTATCGGGGCGAATCCTTCCCCTGTAATTTGACCCTCTGGAATTTCTCAGGGCCGGGGATTTCTCTTAAATTCCACGGGACATGGAGGGATAGGATTCGACCAAGCGATATTAATACGCCCCATGCTTCAAAGACCTTATCATCGTGGAAATGGATCTGACAAAACGTCTGACAAGATAGATCCCGGCAAAAATACTCAATACAAGGCCAAACGCCGCGTAAACATGCACAAAAACAATCGCTGCATTATCAATTGGTTCCATATCTTTCCTCCTTGCTTCTATCAGACGCGCCAATCCCGATTTTTTTGCTTTATAAGCCGGAGGGGGGCCTTAAGGCCCCCCTCCGGGTGAAAAAACCTACCTCACATGCAAAAAAACACGCCCTTCCGAGTCTTATATTCGTGGTAGGCTACCCCTTAAGGGGTAGCCTACAAATTATTTATATAAAGGAGGAGCATATGATCGTAAGGAAGGGGATGATCCATTATGATGGTGTGCTCAAGACAAGATGGGTGCTGAAGAAGAAAAAAGCCGGCATGATGGAGCAAATACATGTGCCGGAGCTGGCGGTCCTGAAAAAAGGCAAGGGTTGGCTTGTCACATTCGCTGTTCTGATCGGCTTCATGACCCTGTTCGATTACGGCATGCTGGGATTTGCCTATTTTCTAACCGTGCTTTCGGTCTACACGATCCTTTTAGCGTTGGTCCTGGTATTCATTTCAGCCAAACAAAAACTGCTCCATAAAATTGTCCATGGCGTAGCTTATAGTTGTGTCTTTTTAATGATCGCGGGCTGGGGCGGATATATTGTTGAAAAATACATGAGGAACAAGTGGGAGGGCCTGTCCAATATATTTTTCCTTATCTCCCAGATGGGTCTGGGCTTTATCTTTGGCCTTATCATCATGCACATCATCTACATGTTCGACAGCGAGTTTGAATTCAAGAACAAACTGTTGACCATGAGGACAGCGCCCAAAGAAGACAAAATAATTTTCAAGGATTTTTTTGGCGTTTATTTCATGGAGATAGCCCTGTTCTACGGGCCTTTTATGTTTTTCTTATTAACCCGGTTTTTTATTGTGGATACTGATACCTATCTTATGAGCACGGAGACCATGAATATTTTGTCCCGCGCTGCGGCTTTTATCTTATTATACATCTTTTTCAGCAGGAAATATCCCCATATTATTCAATCTTTGAGGCGCCCGCAGGGCAAATGGATCGGCTGGGCCTTTCTGATCGGCATCGCTGCTTTTTTTCTGACCCGCCTGGTCAACATGTTCAATATCTTTATTGTCGCGGATGTGATCCAGATCCCGGCGGTTTTAAAAGAACTGCAGGAACCGGGAATAATCCCTGTCCCTGAGATGGCCACCTACAATGTGCTGCGGTTCATATCGATCGTGATCATCGCGCCGATCTTTGAGGAATTCCTGTTTCGAGGTTTTGTCTATACCACGATCCGCCGGCAGCACGGCATAACAAAAGCCATCCTTTTCAGCACCGCCATCTTCGCGTTCGCGCACCTGGACATCTATTTCCGGTTCATCCCTCTGATCATGACCAGTATATTCCTGCCGTATCTGTATGAAAAATCCCGCTCCCTGTGGCCCTGCATCATCGTCCACGCGATGTATAATTTCATGTGTGTCGTCTTTTAGCGTACTACGTTCCACGTTGTGCTATAGGACGTAGTACGTAGAACGATGGTCGGATCTCTGTCACTGACGATCCGACCCGACGTACCTCCTGTACGTCGAATGTCAAGAAACGACACATTTTTTAGTCAAAATATATTCCCAGGCCCGGATATCTGTATTTTAATAAAATGCCTAATTCATAATTATACATTTCCGGCCCGAATCTTGGCCGCCAGTAAGGTTGTATCAATAAAAATGGTTCATTTATATATGTAATTGGTATTGGTAAACCAAAAAACATCGTAGGCGTGTAAGTAGTTGGTTCATCTCTGTAAATATCAGCCGTAATTCCAACACCGATATTTAATCCAAGACTGAATCCAGCTTCAATATAAGGCATCATATTTATTGGACGATCATTCAAAGATTTATTTAGCCCAATTGTACACCATAACAAACCGATATAACTATATTTAGATGAATAAAAGGGAAGCCAGGTAAAATCTAAACCCATATAATTGCCCTGTACCTTTTCATCTTTACTGATATAACTATATGATGGTCCGACTGATAAATTTATTTTTATTGGTTTATATTTTTTTAGTTTTAGTGACTCCAAATATTTTTTTTCAAGAACTTTTGGATAAAGAAAATAGGCTGTTTTAAAATTTCTCTTTTCCTTATTATAATGGTACTCTATATTTATTGTAAAAAGCAATTTTTGATATATATATTTATCATTCACAATAGATTTGTTTTCCAGTATAAAATAAAAAACAGGATGGGGCCCTGAAGTGGTCAATTTTTTATGGGTTTCAGGTATTTCTGAAAATGTATCATATTCTATCAAGGTATTCTTGTAATACTTTTTAATATTATCTAATTTAATCCGGTAATTATCCTTTATCCAATAGACATCTATCTTAATATCATCAATATAAGTATCATAAATACTGGTGCTATAATCGAATTTCACCTTAAAATAGTACTGTTCTGGTGTTGATTTATTCTCTACCGGTATATCTTCAGGCAAGAGATAGGGAAATGTAAGACGTACATAGACATCAGATCCTAAATACTGGATCTGCTCTCCCAGTATCTCACCCCTTGTCATATGTTGTCCGGCTTTTAGACGATATCCCTTTTTTTGATAAATATATGCTTTCTTTGATTTAATACCACATGAAAGACCGGAAATTATCAGCAGTCCTGAAAGAAGAATAAATATTGTTTTTAATGCTCTCATAATAGATTCAAACTATTTTTCCGGCAGATAACTGATCCCTGCCTGCACAGAAGAATAGGGAAGGTTCTCATACTTTTTGAAAGAATTAGTACCGTCCCAATATATAAACTTCACATATCATAAGTATATACCAAATCTGGTATGACGGCA
>JAFGFC010000103.1 GCA_016931325.1 Spirochaetota bacterium
ATGCAAAGCATTCCCGGGACTAAATCCTCGGAATTTCTCAATGAGAAATTCCAGAGGGCAGCGATTCCAAGGATCAAGTCTCCCTAGAAATTTCTAGGGGCAGAGGGCACTGAGATCTCTGAGTTTCAAAGATCAGAAAAAATTCAGTGAACTCTGTGGTTAAAAGGAGGTTCGAAAATGAGGACATTATCAACAAGGTTAGATCTTATTTCTATACTGGTAGCCGTTGTCGTTGTAGTATTATTAACGGTGAAATTCGCGCCATGAGGGTTAAAAAAAAGATTGATTTTTGAAAGCCCTTTTAAGGCGCAGGCCTTGAAAGGGCTTTTTTATTTTGAAGAAAAAACCACCCTTAGGAATTGCGAAGCAATTCCAAGGACCAAGTCCCTGAAATTTCTCCAAGAGAAATTTCTAAGGGCAGAGAGCACTGAGATCTCTGAGTTTCAAAGATCAGAAAGGTTAAAATTCAGTGCCGCAGGTCAGCGGTCAAAGGAGGTAAAAGAAATGAATATCTCAGAAAAAAAGGAAGACTCGTTCCGGGATGATGGGAATACAAAAAAGAACCAGGATACTGATCAAGAAGATTATAAAGAAAAGACAGGAAAGCCAAAATTTTATGCTGAAGATGAACAGGATACAGATGACATTGAAAAAATCCTGTTCATTTAAGATAAAAATAATAATTGAAAAGGAGGCGCACAATGAAAATGACAGGCGCACAGATCATCATTAAACTTTTGGAAAGAGAAGGGATCCGCATGATCGCCGGTATCCCGGGGGGTGCCAATCTGCCCCTTTATGCGGCTCTTTCTAAAAGCAAGATCAAACACATCCTGGCCAGGCATGAGCAGGGAGCCGGTTTCATCGCTCAGGGTATGGCCCGTTCTACAGGTCAACCAGCGGTGTGCTTTGCCACATCAGGGCCCGGGGCCACCAATCTGATGACTGCCATTGCTGATGCCAAATTGGATTCTATACCCATCATAGCCATAACCGGCCAGGTGCCCACCAGTCTTATCGGGACTGATGCGTTTCAAGAAGTGGATACGTATGGCATGACCATACCCATCACAAAACATAATTTTTTAATCCGCAATGCTGAAGAATTGCTATCTGTCATACCTGAATCTTTTCAACTGGCCATGGAGGGACGCCCCGGTCCGATCGTTATTGATATTCCCAAAGATATTCAGAAACAACAGATCGAGATAAAAAGATGGCCTTTGATGAAGAAAAAAAAGAAAAAAGACAAGATCGATCTGGCAATGATCAAAAAAATGACTCACATGATCCAACAGGCGAAAAAGCCTCTGCTCTATATAGGTGGAGGGATTATCCATTCCGGAGCGGAGAAACTTGTTTTAGAACTGGCCAGGAAAAATTCCATCCCGGTGACATCAACCCTGATGGGTTTGGGAGCCTTTCCGCCTGATGATGATCTTTTCATAGGGATGCTGGGAATGCATGGAGCCCGTTATACCAATTATATTCTTAACGAGGCTGATCTTTTACTGGCTTTTGGTGTGCGGTTTGATGACAGGGCCACCGGGAATATCGCCAGGTTCTGCAAACAGGCCCGTATCATTCACATTGATATTGACCATTCTGAGATTGGCAAGATCAGGCGGTCCCATCTGTCACTGGCATGTGATATTGCCGCAGCCCTGAAATATCTGAATCCTCTCATCAAGCGACAGAAAAGGAAAGAGTGGATCTCTTTTTTAGACAGGATGAAAAAAGAGCATCCTTTTCAAATACCGCAAAGCAGCGACCCTTTGAACCCATTGAACCTGATAGGGATGATCAGCCGGATAGCACAAGGCAATGCCATCATAACCACAGACGTGGGACAGCATCAGATGTGGACCGCTCAGATCTATCCTTTCCGGACTCCGCGGACCCTTTTAACATCCGGCGGCCTGGGGACCATGGGATTCGGCCTCCCGGTCGCTATTGGCGCAGGCCTGGCCAATCCCAAAAGACAGGTCATCTGCATCAGCGGTGATGGGTCGTTCTTAATGAACATACAGGAACTGGCCACGCTGGCTGAGGAGAACCTGAATGTGAAGACCATTATTATGAATAATGGTTCCCTGGGACTGGTGCGACAGCAGCAGGAATTCTTCTATGATAAGAATTATATGGCTTCAAGGTTTATTACGCGACCTGACTTTGCCGCTGTGGCAAAAAATTTTGGTCTAAAGGGGATCGACCTGGGCAAAGAACGTGATCCGGAAGAGATCCTGCAGAAAGCCTTGAACGAAAAGGGTCCCTGCTTGATCAATGCGCCTATCCCTTTTGATCAGAACGTGACCCCCATGGTGCCTCCGGGTGCCGGGAACCATGAAATGATAGGAGGTGAATAATATGGAAGCAACAAAAGCCAACACGATCATTGAACTGACCGTGAACAATCACGCGGGTGTGATGTCGCATATTACAGGCCTGTTTTCAAGAAGGGGGTATAATCTGGAAGGGATTATCTGCGGGCCTGTCGGAGACGGGTCAGTGAGTCGGATGTATCTTCTGGTGGAAAAGAACGCCAGACTGGAACAGATGATCAAACAGCTGGAGAAACTCTATGACATTTTGATCGTTTCCCTGAGAGAGGATTATGACCATACGCTCTTTCACCGCCTGCATGATCTGATAATAAAAGAGAAGAATAGAGCGAAATACAAAGAATTTTAAAACTCTTTTACGGCCGTTTAAGATGGAGGCAGACTTGAATCTACCCCCATCTTAAACGGGTCTGACCCCGTATCCATTGCTTTTTTTCTAGAATATTAAATATTTCTGGAAAAATTGAATAATTTATTTGTATATAATATAAAAAAGAGGCTTTACCATGGAAAAATTAATGAAAGGGATTCCTTTTCACGAAAAAAGGATAAAAAGTTAATGGCCATATGTTTTAAATATATCTCTTGACATTGTGTAAACAATTGTGTATAATATTGTGTAGGATAAATCTGGAGGTGGATTATGGCTACTAATTTAGCAATAGATGATAGTCTGATAATAGAAGCTAAAAAACTTGGTCATCATAGAACAAAAAAGGAGACCGTAAATCAGGCTTTGAAAAATTATATCCGATATATGAAAAAGTTAAATGCAATAGATATTTTTGGAAAGATAGAGTTTGATCCTGAATATGATTATAAAAAATCAAGGAAATAGACAATGTTGGTTATTATTGATACCTGTATCTGGTCTGAAGCCTTGAGAAAATCAGATAAGATGAACAAACTCATTATACAGGAATTAACTGAACTAATAAAAGAAGATAGAGTTATAATGCTCGGTTTAATTCGTCAGGAAATACTATCAGGAATAAAATCAAAGAATGATTTTTTAAAGTTAAAAAAAACATTAAAAGCTTTTGAAGACTATCAGGTAACAACTGAGGATTATGAATTTGCTGCAGAAATTTTTAATAAATGTAAAAGTAAAGGGATTCAGGGATCCAACACTGACTTTTTAATTTGTGCTGTGGCCATTCGGAATAATTATTCTATTTTTACAGCAGATAAAGATTTTAAATTATATTCAAAATATATAAAGATAAGATTACATGAAGCGAGAAAGAAGTGAAGGTCTGTTATATGGTTAGAGTTAGACCAGGGCTCTGAACCCAAAATGTTTCTGAAAAAATCTCCTTTGCCAGGATCAATCAAATCATAAGCGCTATTAAATTTCTATATCAAAAAATATACGGGCGAAGAGACACGGTTAAAAAAAAGGCCCCGACGACCTGCAGGAAGCGGGGAGTGTCAAATCTCCCATGGATGGGAAAGATTTGACCCCGACTTACCTCCTGCTCGTGTTCGAATCCTTTCCATCCATGGGGATTCGAACCGACTTACCTCCTGTAAGTCGAGAAATAATTTGACTTTTTATTATTTTATATTATACTAAAACTTCTGATCGGAGAGGGGAAAAGTCCAATTCTTATGGAAGAGGGTAATGTTCGGTAAAATAATAAACAATACAAGAGTTGTTCCCATCACGTTAAAGATCGTCTTCTTTTTTGCGCTCTTTATCCTTGTTTCCAATCTGACGTCCAATTATATAAACCTTGTCTATAACCGCGAGGCCTTCTTGAAACAGGTCAGGCAGCTGTTGGTCAAGGATCTGAAAAGTCTTTCCGAATTTGCCAATATTCAACACGAGATCTATCAGTACCAGAGGGATCTGGAATCCTCCAAGCAGAAACTGGAAGAAAAAGGATTGCAGGAACTGCAGAATAAAAAAGCGCTTGTTCTGGGTATCAGGACCAATGGAAATATCTTTTTTCAATCATCCCGCGTTAAACGTTTTGCAAAGTTCGAAGACCAGGATAAGCTGAGCCTTATGATAGAGAATTTCCGGAAAAATAAAAAGGAAGGATTTATCTCTTTTGAATATAATGAGGAAGCGTATTTCGGAATTTATAAATATAATCCAAAATGGGACATCTTTCTTTTAAGAGCAGAAGAGTATAACGAATTTTACAGCCAGTCCCGCTCTATTTTTTGGAATATCAGTGTTATTATCATTATCATTACCCTGGCGTGCGCTGTTGTGGGTATTTTTATCCTGCGTTATATTCTGAGGTTCATTGGCATTATTTCCAAAAGCCTGATGCGCATGATAAAGAATCAACAGCTCGAGCTGATCGAGTTGAAAGATGCTCCCAATGACGACATTACCTTTCTGGGGATCGCCTTTAATTCTCTTTCCAATACGATTGATAATCTGGTGACCATTTTCAAGAAATTCGCCAACCGGGAAGTGGCCATGAAAGCCTATCAGGAAAGAGAGATCCGGCTGGAAGGAACCATGAAGGAGCTGACTGTGCTTTTTTCTGACATAAAAGGCTTTACTTTTATCACAGAAACTTTGGGATCGGATATTATTAAACTGATCAATATGCATTATGACAGGGCTATACGGGAGATCGAAGATCTTAACGGCGTTATTGGCAGTATTATCGGTGATGCGATCCTGGCCATGTTTGGTGTCAGCTCAGAGTCTGAGGGCAATAAATCATATCAAGCTGTACAGTCTGCTTATAAGGTCCAGGAGGTCTGCGAACAGCTCAGGCTCACCATGCATAAAAGAAAGGAAGAGATCGTCAGAAAACGGGGAGCCCTGACCAAGGAAGAAGAAAAGATCTATAAAGCGGTTCTTCTGGAGATAGGCATCGGGCTTGACGGGGGAGAGGTGTTCTATGGGAACATCGGGTCCCAGATCAGAATGACCAACACGGTTATAGGGGATAATGTCAATTCGGCGGCCCGTCTGGAAGGATTGACCCGTGTCTATAAAGTCCCTGTTATCTGTTCAGAATATGTGAAGGATGATATAGAAAAGAACGTTAAAAATCACGGGCTTCATTTTATCGAGCTGGACCGGGTTCAGGTAAAAGGCAAGACCATGGGCAAGCAGGTATTCTGGCCGATATTGAAAGAGAATTATGACAAAGCCCTTCAGAAAGAGATATCTGTTTTTTCATCTGCTTTACAGTTGTATTATGAAGGCCGATGGCGTAAAGCCTTTGCGGAATTTGAAAAATGCAAGCTGCCGCTGGCCGGGGAATTTTTAGAACGGACCCGGTCCGGAAGAACTCCCAAGAGGTGGGATGGCGTATGGACGATGAAAACAAAGTAAAAGCCATAGTGGAGAGCAAAAAGAGCTTCTTGAAAGATGTGTTCCGGGCTCTTGAGGACAAGCCAAAGGTTTATGATCTTCAGGAAGAATTTGCCAAGACCCGGTATAACAGGAATTATAAATTCTATATCTTTGTTTTTGCTTTTATCGCGGCTTTGATCTTTTTTACCATCCTCATTACGTCTTATGTCAATTACCGCAGTACCCGTGTGACCTTTCAGATCAGTGAATTTGAGGATGTGAATTTAAGCGAGCTGTTGGATACCGTAAAAAAGAATGAAAAAAAATTAAAAGATACCAAACAGGAGATGGCCAACATACACCTGGAACTGGAAAAAAAGATACAAACCATCAGAAAAAAATATGCCGCCAGGAAAGAGGCTGTTTATCAACAGGACCTGGATTCTGACGAGGAAAAGGAAAAGATCGCCTCGATCAATACCAGAGAAAATAAAGATATTGCAAAGATCAGATCACAGTATAAAAGTACCATCAGCTCCAAACAGCAAAAGATGACCGAGATCCAGAACGATATCAATCAATATGACAGACAATTGCAGGAGGCCACGCGGAAAGCCGAGGAGATGCTGAATAACTACAAGCGGCTGCATAAGATCAAAATGGAACAACAGAGAAAAGAGCTGACCCTGAAATACAACCCCTGGTTCCATGACCCGGCATTAAAAGATGTGGTCTACGCCAAGTTCAATCCGGAGCTCAATAAGACCATCTATCTAAGGCCCTTTGAACCTGACGTGGAGAAAAAAAAGGTCTTTACGGTCACTGAGTTTAATACCCTGCGCAAGGAGATAACCGGCCAGTCCCTTATTATCAAACGATTACGCAAGGTCCCTTATGAGAATTCTGTGGCTCCGGCACTGGCCCAGCTGGAATATCTTACCCGGTCCATTATTAATAAATATGAAAGGCTATGGAGTTCGCTGGCCAGAAAGACCAAGCTGTTAAATAATTATAATTATGCTTTCTCTCATCTGGCCAGGGTACAGTCTGAAACCGGTTATATTATTGACCCCAGTGATGAAGAAAATATTCTGGTCTTTGTCCCTCTTATCCATGATATCAAGCCCGGTGATCAGGGACTTGTTTTCCGTACGGATGATGATTACATCGGAAGGGTAGAATTTTTTGCTTATGAGGGTGAAATCCGCGCCAAAGTGATCGAAATGGAAGAAAAGAAAACCATTGATCCTTTTGACAAGATCCTGATCAAAAAGGAGTGAAAATGCAAAGTAAAATCATTTTCCTAATAATTATATTTTTATTTTTTGTTCCTTTATTGCAGGCTCAGGAATGGTCATGGGATAATATCAAAGAATTGAAGGAAGATGAGGAACTGGCTATTCTTAACAAAGTGCCGGTGGAAAATGGCACGAATATGACCCTTAAGGATAAAAATCAGCATGTCTTTCAGATCACGTTCTCTCAACCTGTGAATGACCTTGCAGCCAGAAATATACTGCGGTTGAAAGATGATTTTTTTGACTGGACCGGACTGGAGATAAAAGAACTTTTATTTGTTGTGCAGACGAATGCCATAGAGATCTCTGTTCTTCCCGCGGAGTTTATCTGTAACGGAACAAATGTGACCGGGAATATGCCTGCCGGAATGCTTTTTACCTATACAGATCTTTTACAATACAGTTTCCGATTGACCAAGGATAATCTCTTTATCAGGATACAGGGTTATTTTATAGATAAAGCCCGATTCTGCGAGCAGATCCTGGATGCTCTGAATAACCCCACGGCTTATATACGGAAACGTGACCCGGAATTTTTTCTGGCGAAATTGATCCAGCTGCAGGACGATCTGGACCGATTGCGGCGGGAATATACTATGCTTCGCTGGGCTGTTATCACCCTGATCAATGATGAAAAGATAACCGAGGACACGATCAATCAGGTCGTTGAATTGAAGAAGAACAATCCCATGATGGATATCTCCGCCATAAGGGATAAACTGGATGAAAAGGGGATCGAACTTTCCAAAGGTGAGATCAATGTCATTCTTACCATTTATTTCAATGAATATAAAGATTAACGGTCTTTTGAGCCGGTAACATTCATTTCACCAGGTATATTTCCCTCATTTCTTGCAGAAAATATTAAAATAAAAAAACGATTATTTGCGATATCATAATAAAAGGAGGTCAATCATGCCAAGAAAGTTCCTTTTTATTATCTGTTTGACTATTTCTCTTTTTCATTGTGGCAAACCTGTTCCGGAGGATAAAATGGATTATGTAGGCCGGTGGCAGGGGGAAAACATGACCCTCGTTATTACGAAAGATGGTGGCGTGGAGTATGAGAGATTTGTGGAAGGGATAACGAAATCTCTCAGAGGGCCATTAAGAGGATTTAAAGAGGATAATTTTGTTGCCGGTGTATCTGTTATTAAAAAAGAATTTATTGTGCAAAAACCCCCTTATCAGAAAGATGGCTTGTGGAGAATGACAGTTGATGGTGTTGACCTTATCAAGCTCGGGACAAGTCGTCAGATCCCTGACCAGAAAAAACTGGTTAACATGACAAAACAGGCCATGACCGTATTTGCTCGATCGATTAAGAAAAAAAATTTTACCGGATTTTATAATTTTGTTTCAAAACTATGGCAGGCTCAGACTAATCCTAAACAGTTACAGTCTTATTTTCAGGTCTTTATTGATAAAAAGATCGATCTGACACCCCTGAGCCTGATCGATCCGGTTTTTTCCAAAGAACCCGGATTTAATGAGAATGGATTTTTAGTCCTTGAAGGGTACTATCCGGGCCAAACCGTAACCTATTTTACCATTAAGTATATTTATGAACACCCTGAGTGGAAAGTTGTGGGGATCTATGTAAAATTATGAGAAAGAAAGTCCTTGTTATTATTAATCCGGCATCCAATAAGAAGAAAACAGCTGATCTGATCCCCCATATCAGGCAGATACTTGTGGGGAAGAGGATTAATTTCAAACTCTTTGTGACGAATCGTCCGGGAGATGCGACCCAGATCGCGAAAAAGAACAAGCACAGAGGTTTTACGGATATTATATCTGTCGGGGGAGACGGAACAGCGAATGAGATCCTGAACGGAATTAAAAAAAGCCGTATCAATCTGGGTATGGTATGTACCGGTTCCGGTAATGATTTTGGAAGAAATCTCATAGACCACAAGGCCGGGCTTGATGAACAACTGCAGGTAGCGCTGTTCGGGCAGATAAAAAAGATCGATGTCGGTATCTGTAATAAACGTTATTTTCTTAATGGGATTGGCATCGGATTTGATGGCAAAGTGGTCGAAGAGATCATGAAAAAGGGAAAGAGATTTACCGGGCACTGGGTCTATATGTCTGTTGTTTTAAAACTCTTAATGACTTTTAAAGAACCCTTTATGACCGTCAAAGCCGGAAAAAGAGAGATACATGAGCGGTTCTTTCTTATTACTGTGGCTAATGGCAGAGATTTCGGAGGAGGTTTCAGACTGGCGCCGGACGCCAGAGTGGATGACGGATGGTTTGATGTTTGCAGCATAAAACCCATGAATGTGATGGGGCGGTACCTCAACATGCCGAAGGTGACAAAGGGAGAGCACAAGGATCTCGATGTGGTCGAGATATACAGGACCAGGAAAATTTATATAAAATCTGAGGAAGATGTTGTGGCTCATATGGATGGAGAATATATCGGGCAGGGGCCGTTCAAGATCAGGATCTTGCCTCGATTTCTTAATATCAGGGTCTATGAAAAAATATTCAGGGTGTAGCGGAGATTTTTATTCTCAGCTGACCGCAGGCGCCCGCAATGTCCTGTCCCCGTGCTTTGCGCAACGTCACATTCACTCCTTTTCTTTCCAGAATTTGCTGGAATTGTAAAATTTTCTGGCGCGAAGGAGGTTCATAACTGAATTCAGGACAGGAATTGAAAGGAATAAGATTCACTCCTGCTACGAGCCCTTTCAGCAATCGGGCCAGCTGTTCTGCCTGGACAGTACTGTCGTTGAGATCCTTGAGGAGAATATATTCAAAGGTGACCTTTCGTTTGGTTTTTTTCTGATAAAAGGATAACGCGTCGAGGATCTCTTTAAGAGGATATTTCCCGGAAATCGGAATTATTTTTTGGCGCAATTCATCAGAAGGGGCATGCAGGGAAAGCGAGAGCTCAAATTGTTTGCCCGTTTGAGCCAGATCCCTTATTCCCTGTGGTATCCCTACAGTTGATACAGTGATCTTTCTGGCCCCCATGTTCACGCCATTTCGGGAGTTGATAACATCCAGGGCTTTCTTTAATTCATTAATATTGTCAAGAGGCTCGCCTATACCCATAAAGACCAGATTATGGACTGTTTTTTTTTCACCAAACTTTATAGTTAAAAGCTGGGCCAGTATTTCTGATGCTCTCAGGTTCCTCTTTAATCCTAAAAGTCCGCTGGCGCAGAACCGGCAACCGAATCGGCATCCCACCTGGCTTGAAAGACAGACTGTATTATGGCGGCTGAAGGGAATGAAAACGGTCTCAATACAGTTATTGTCATGCAGTCTGAACAGGAACTTTTCCGTTCCATCACGGGATATCTCTCTGGCTTCCAATCCCAGAGGCTTGATCACGTAATCCCGGCTCAGTTGATTCCGTAAGGAGAAGGACAGATCAGAAAAATTTCTAAAATTATCTTCCCCCTTCTGATAGAGCCAGCGCCAGATCTGACCCGCCCGATAAGAGGGTTCTTTGTGATATTCAAGCCAGAGTTCCAGATCATGAAGCAGTAAATCCCGTATGTCTGGTTTTTCCAGTTGTTCCATAGAATGAAAGATAATGAATAAAAATCCAAAGTAAAATTCAAAATATTGTTCCGGACATTGACCTGGAAAAATAAACTTGATTTTTTACTCATTCTTAACTATTTTAAGTTCGACCCGCAGGAGGTCCCGAGAAAATCACCCTTAGGAATCGTCCCGTGGAATGCAAAGCATTCCCGGGACTAAATCCTCGGAATTTCTCAATGAGAAATTCCAGAGGG
>JAFGFC010000104.1 GCA_016931325.1 Spirochaetota bacterium
AATAATATTTTCCGGCTTTTTTATAATCATTCTGACCGTAATATATTTTACCCAGCATATTCTGGATATCAATAAATTCATCACCGTATTTTTCACATAATTTTAGATAAACCTGATATTGATCCGATCTATGCAATTTATCTTTGTAAAAATATCCCACACGCCAGAAATAAATGGATGCCAGTCCCTTGTCCATATAGTCGATAACATTTTTTCCGGTTCTTAAATAGTACCAGTTTAAAAAATTGATATCGGTTTGTTCAAGCATTAATTTATAGATTAACCCATGCTGCATTAAATACCGGGAATACCGCGGATCGATTCTTTCAGGAGAGACAAAATACAGCTCCTTGGCATTAACAGATGACAGGTTTTTAAAATATTCCGCGCTTGGCTGAAAGAGTTTGCCGTAATGATTGCAATAATCAATATCGGGCCGTCTGTATTCCACAAATTTCAGATAAGACAGAGCAAACAACGGGTTATCCCCTTCCACGGTAAATAAAGCTGATTCATAGGAACATGTCTTTAAAATATTCTTACTGAAATCATAAGCAATAAAATTTCTGCTTTGGGGTTTAAAATTATTGATGAAAAGCGCGAAGATCACAACAGGGATAGCACAGCTATAATTCCATTTTTTTACCAGCAGATGGAAAACAGAATATATAAAAAGAAAATAAACGATAAATGAAGGAATATAAAATACTTTTGATGTATATATAATATGCAGATTTAACCTTGTATTTAAAACAACAACAAAAGAACCGGACAGTATTAAAAATACGATTGAAATGATCAACGCGATTTTTTTGTCCTTTTTGAACAACAGAATCAACCCTAATATACCCGCCATGATAAAAACATGAAATTGTTCAAACAGTATCTTGCCATAAACCAGGACCTGTTTTAACAGAATGAAGGCATTCCTGTTTTGAATCCAATTTTGATCCTTGTATTCGATACGAAAAATATGAAACAGTAAATTTCTTAGATCATGGGGATTACCCCAGTTGACCGGAGCGCCGGCGTTGGCGCGGATTATAAGATATAGAAACGGCCCAAGACCAAGTAATAAAAATATTATCGGCTTGAGGAAAAATTGCATCCATTCCTTAAAATAATTTATTCGTTCTTTATTGATAAGTATAATAAGTATTATATATACGGGCAGGATCAATACTACAGAGGGATGATGTGTTAAGCTTATGCCGTAAATAAAGAAAAATAATGCTAAATACTTTTTACTTCTCTTTTTGTAATAAAATAAAAATATAATATTATTCAGTAAAAAAAAGAACATGTTTAAAGAATAGACTTCAGTTATTATGGACTGGGATAATAATACCGGTGTCAGAGAAAAACTTAAAATTAAAAATAAAAGACTTATTTTCTGATAAATAGAATCTATCTCACTTTTTAAGAGGGAAAATATGATGTGCATATTCTTATATAACAGGACCATAGAAAGGGAAGTAAAAAATGCGGACATTAAATTCCCGGAAAAAGCCGGAGAAAATGGCAAAATAAACATAAATAGCTTTAAGATTAATAAATAAACAGGATATCCGGGCGGGTGCGCCACCCCTAAAACATAACCGGCGGATAAAAGCTCCCCTGAATCACCATTCGTGACCCCGGGATAGAGACCGAAAACAAGGATCAGGAATATAACTGAGAATATTAATATCTCAAATACATATTTTTTTAAAATGTTCATATTTCATTAATTGGATCTCTTAAAATGCCATGACCGGTCTCGTTTTAATAATATTCTTTTGTTTTTTTCAAACCTGAAATTATTGATAATCCTGATGAGGTCTTGACCCATGGCCGTCTTTTGGTCCAGTTATGGATTCCGCAAATATCATGGAAGATTGGACAACCAGACCTGATAGGAAGATAATGAAAAGAAATAGATAAATTTTTCTAACGGTCTTGAACGGACGCATAACGTGTTACACTCCCATCCGGTGATATCACCCTCACCCAATCTATCCTTTTGAAAGATAATTTCAAGTATTTTGAAGATCAATAAAAAAAAGGGGAGGTATCATTAGAGATACCTCCCCTTTAAAATAAAAGTAGTGTAATCAAACAGCCATGGTACTAGAAAATTATATGCAACCCGACCATGTGAGTTATGCCCAGAGGGCCATAAGGAATCAGAGCATAGTCTAATTTTATATGGCTCTGGCCTGCAAGAATACTCACTCCGCCACCGGTGGTAAAATCGCTCAGATCATCCCCAACAATATATCCTTCACGGATATAGATAAAATTATTATATTCGTATTCCAGTCCCATATTGATCCTGATACTCTCATCATCAGGTATTGCCACATCCACGGCGATTACACTCGTATGCTTTTCTAAATCCAGAAACTCCAAATTGGCTCCCATAATAATATTCACAGGCAATCTGTAGCCCTTTTCTATAAACTTTATTTCCTGTCCAACATTCTGCACCATAAAACCAGTCTCAAATTTTCTATCAGCCAGGGCAACATGAACACCCGCATCAAAAGCAAAACCCATAGTTCTCTGTTTTTCCAATAACTGTGATATTAATTTAAAATTCGCTCCCAGCGACAGGATATTTATATTTCTGCTTCCTGAAAGAATAAAAGCCATATCACTGGCCTTGGTGGAACCGGAGGATGCTAATTCACCACTCGTATCAAAAGATACAACAGGAATATCACCGTATAAAAGACCCATGTATCCCATGCCCAATGTTCCAATATTTTTAAACGGTATGGCCAGGGAGGCAGAAGAATAATTCATATCCCCAAACCATTTTATGTAATTAACTGATACTTCCATTTTATTCAATTGAGCCAGTCCGGCTGGATTATGAAACAGAGAATCACCTCTTTGGCCAAAGGATGCCGAGGCGCTTCCCATGGCTGATGAATGCGCGGATGGATCGATCTTTAAGAATTGCGCTGCCGATGAACCGGTTTTGTTATTAATAGCATATAGGTGTAAATCAAATAGAATAATTATCATTAACAATAAATTTGCTCTCCTCATGACTTTATCTCCTTTTGAAAAATATGAATCATTTTATGATCAAAATTTTGATTATCTTCTCCTCACCCTGTGAATTGGTGATACGACAGATATACACTCCGCTGGCTATCCTGTCCGGAACTTGCCACACATGTCGACCATCGCCGTCTGTCTCTTCCAGCCTAGTCACAAGTTCTCCTTTTATTGTATAGACCTCTATGACAGCATCCTTTGTCAGTCGGCCAAAGATAATGCCGGTTTCAGGTGCGCCAGTGGAAGAGTCACCATCATAAGGCTTATACGGGCTCGGACCTGCAATCAGTTTATTCAGATCAGGTTCAAAGGCTTTCAAAGTGGATACTGAAGCCACTTCGGAATAATCTGATTCTCCTCCTGAATTGACCGCTTTAAGCCAGTAATAATAGGTAGTATTTTGATTCAATCCTGTGTCTTTGTATTGCTTCGGACCAGAAGAAATTACAGCAATATTTTTGGCTGAAGCAAATTCATCAGATGTATTCCTGAATAGTTTATAAGAAGAAGCATTTGTAATATTATCCCATTTCAGTTCTATTTCAAAAGCTGACAAAGATTTAATATCAGTAATTTTAGGAATTCCTGGCGGCAAAGGTAAAGTAGTGTTTGATGCTATATCTGAATATCCGGATTCACCACTATTATTGTATGCTTTGACCCAGTAATAGTAGGTAACCTCAGGTATTAATCCCATATTGTGATAATTGGTATGATTGGCCACAAATCCTTTGATGTTCGTGGCTGTATTTGTATCATTGGACAGGTTCCGGAATAAGGTGTAGGAAGTTTCATTAGGCACATTGTTCCATATCAGATTGATCTGACTGGATGACGTGGCATTTATTTGAATTATCTCCGGAGTTAACGGCCAGACGGGCCAGGTTCTATTTGAAGCAACAGCAGAATACCCGGATCCCCCGGAAATATTGTATGCTTTGACCCAGTAAAAATATGTTGTACCAGGCGAAAGGCCTGTATTTATATAATTGGTCTGATTGGCCGCCAACCCTTTGATATTCGTGGCTGTATTGGTGTCATTGGACAGGTTCCGGAATAACGTATAGGAAGTCTCTCTGGACACATCATTCCAGATAAGACCGATTTTATTAGTATCCAAAGTATTGATTTTTAAAATATTGGCTATATCAGGTGATAAAGGTAATGTTGTATTTGAAGCAACCGAAGAAAATCCAGATTTTCCATAATTATTATAAGCTTTTATCCAGTAAAAAAATATTGTATCCGGATCCAAACCTGTATTAATATAATTCGTTTGATCAGATGCAAATCCTTCAATTTTCGTAGCTGTATTTGTATCATTGGACAGGTTCCTGAACAATGTATAGGAGGTTTCATTAGGCACATCGTTCCATATCAGATTGATCTGACTTGATGATGTGGCATTTATATTAATTATTTCCGGTGTTACCGGCAAGACAGGCCATGTTGTATTTGAGCCCACAATGGAAAATCCTGAATCTCCGAACAGATTATAGGCTTTGACCCAGTAAAAATATGTTCTATCAGGCGAAAGGCCTGTATTTGTATAATTTGTCTGGTTAGCTGTAAATCCATTGATATTCATGGCTGTATTGGTGTCGTTGGACAGGTTCCGGAATAAGGTGTAAGAAGTCTCATTGGGTAAATCTTTCCAGACCAAATTAATCTGGTTTGTGGATATGGCATTGATACTTATTATAACAGGTTTTGCTGGCTTTCCTGGCAATTCAGAGAATATTTTCACCATAGCATTTGAAATATAGGAATTATTCTTAAAAGTGTTCCAGACCAGTTGGGAACGAAAATTCTCTATCATCAGCAATAAAGATCCCTGATTAAGACTCAAACATTCATGCGTATAATAATCATCATCGGTCCCAGTAGTTGATCCTAAAGAAAAGGAATCTCGAAACCCGTAAATACTCCATAATTCAGGGTAATTATTATAATAATTCCTTATAGCTGCCATGGATTCATTGACAGCAGTATCGGATGAAAAAAAGACAATACAGGAACCGGCTCCAGCAGGGGGTACCAGATTTTCATTTCTCGGTGTCCCCAGTCCGCAGGGTAAAGAGCCGTTATCACCACGATAAACATCATATCTGTCATAACAGGCGGAAAGCCCCCACTGGTTCGGACCGTATGTCTTATAACTACCGGCATTATCAATACAAAACTGCCGGTTAGCCAGGGCCGCTTTTCTGGAATTGGACCACCAGTTAACGGGAACAAGGGGATGTTGGTCCTTCTTATCACGGAAATCAAACCAGCATTGAGCAAAATAATATGTGAATAAAGAGCCAAAAAAGGATTGGATAACTTCATGTCCCCCATAACTTGCCTGAATTCTGTCCCAGGCATACATGGCATCTGTATTAACCGGATATGTGGGAGAAGCTATAGCCAGCATGCTGACCGCGATTGCTTCTTCCGTAAAATAGTCCCAGTGCAGGATATAACCCTGCTCGGGCTTCCAGGCCATATAGAACTGATTGGTATGGGGACCGGAATTTGAATCCAAGAACCAATTCCATTCAACACGACGATATATCTTATCTGCTAAATCACGTATGTCACTTTCTACTGAATTATTTTCATTAAAATATTCCTGGCATAGAAGAACTCCTGATAAACAGAGAGCCGTACCAATGGAAGTCAGCTCTACATTGGGCAGCCTCAGGCCAGTTCTTGTATCAACAAAATGATAAAAGAAACCCTTATATCCTATGGTCCCTGAAGTACCGCTCCCCTGGGGTTTTGTCCAGAGGGTATTGAGAACTTTTTCAACTCTCCTGGCTGCATCAGCACGAGACACCCATCCCCGCTGGGCCCCGATACAGTAAGCAGATAAGGCAAAACCTGTGGCCTCTATACTGCATGTAATAACATCACTAGCTTTGTCACGACATAATCCTGTTACCGGATGGGCCGTATCCCAGAAGTACTGAAAGGCCTGACGGCTGATCAGATTGAGCAGCTGGTCATCCGTGGCCGGTTCTTCATCTTCATCAACAAGACTGATATTATCAAGCCAGATGACTCCTGTTTTATCTGTAACACGCCAATAATCAAATAAAAATGAAATATGTCTGATTTTTGTCTTATCAAAGGCCAGTGAAGAAAGGTCAATAGTAAATTCTTTCCATGTATCACTAATACCGCTTATTTCTATTTTATGCCAATTAGTTGAGTCATCTTCAAACTGTACTAACATTTTTGTTGTATGATTCCCTGCAGCTCCTTTTAAATAAAATCTAAGCTTTTCGAACCGGGACAGGTCATAAACTGGATTCGGATTCTGGTAATCAAAGGATAATCTTTCAAAATGTCCTGCCAAAGCATCATAAGACTCAATATTGTATGTCATCTTTAAAGACCGCCCATTCGGGCCATAATATGTATTTGAATCCAATTCCTTATAAAGGATTCCATCATCTATTTCCACTGTAAACGTTTCCGCATAAAAATCATTTTGCCACTTTAGGTCATCAAAATCATCCAAGCTATAAATCACTTCGCTGTGCAACAATGAAATGGTCAAAAAGAATAAAATCAAAGTTAATGAACAATATCTTTTAAATTTTGATCTTGAATATATTTGTTTTTTCATAATAATATCTCCTTTAATAATTTTTATTGTCCTCCATACAAGATCTTGGTAATCGTTTAAAACCTTCATTGATTTTTTATTATTGCCCTCGATTATACTTCAGAATATTATCTTTTTATCAGTTATCCCTTTGCCCTGAAGTGATACCATGGTGACAAATCTTGAAATTTATCATCCTGTTTTATAGATTTAGACGACACGATTTAGAAAAAACGGCCATTTTTATATACTATTGCATTTGAGATTTCTTTTTATATATTGGCCAGAAATGGCCGTTTTTGAAGGATTTTGTCGTCATAATAGGAAATGGGTAAAAATAGTGATATTTCCAAAATATGCGGTATATTCTATTGTAGACTATTTAACAGGTAAAAAATATTTAACACACTGTTCGCTTTTATTATAAAAGAACGATATAATATAATGACAGGAGACAGGAAAATATAGATCATTCTTTTTTTATAAGAGTAAAGAAATGCAAAAGCACCATTATTTAAAGATATTACTCATTTTCTTATCAATAATATTGATAAAATCGGATCTATACCCCTACTTTTCTACTAATGAAATCGAGCCACACCCCGGGATTTCTTACATGGGTGGCAGGATGGCCTGGGGCGATTATGATAATGATGGTAATCTGGACCTTGTTGTGGCTGCATCAACAAATGGCATACTGAGTGGAACCCGATTTAGGCTTTATTTGAATAATAACGGTACTTTCACAGGATTTATGCCCCCGGAACCCAGTGATGATATTAGTGGCTCTGTGGCCTGGGCAGATTATGATAATGATGGGGATCTTGATCTGGCTGTTATAGGTTGGTTACTTTCTTCAGGGCAAATAACATGCAGAGTATATAAAAATAACGGCCTTGGAGGTTTTAGTGGTTATATTGAACCGCTGCCGGGATGGGGGATATCGGGAACTATGGTGTGGGTTGATTTTGATAATGACGGTGATCTTGATCTTTCAGTTTCGGGTGATACTAATAGCGGATTAATATTCAGAATATTTATAAATGATGGTTCAGGATCCTTCACAAACCATACAGATCCGTTTGGATGGGGATTCTCAGGTAATTATTCCCTGGCCTGGGGTGACTATGATAATGATGGGGATCAGGATTTGGCCATGGCCGGAACAACAAATGGAGGAGGTGGAGCGCTTAAATGCAGAGTCTACAGAAATGACGGATTTGGAAATCTGTCAAACTATGTGGAACCTGAGTTTGCTTGGGGTGTGTGGTTTACCTCTGTAGCTTGGGGTGATTATGATAATGATGGATATCTTGATCTGGCTGTAATGGGTCAGGATGTCACAACGGAACGATTGAGAGTATTTAAAAATAATCAGGACGGCACCTTTAATGGTTATGTGGAACCAAAACCCGGCTGGGGAATAGATAGCGGCTCACTGGCCTGGGGTGATCTTGATAATGACGGTGATCTTGATCTGGCCGTTTCAGGTTATGATGGGAGCACAAGAAGATTTCTATATTTTGAAAATAACAATGACGGCACCTTTAATACTAACGAGATTGAACCGGAACCGGGACATGGTGTAAGCGAATGTCCTGTGACATGCGGAGATTTTGATAATGATGGAGATCTTGATATTGCCGCATTTGGATTTGAAACATTTGGTGTTTATTGGTTTAGGGTCTATAAAAATACAACCAATGTTGTTAATAATCCTCCCAACATCCCAGCCGGATTAAAAGCTATGGATGTGAGTGGATATTGGAGATTTTCCTGGTCTGCTTCATCAGATGACCATAGTGACCAAAATATCCTTCAATATCAAATTGCCATTGGCACCAATCAAAGTGGCCGTTATGATTATACTTCTGACATAATCCATTATCCCCAGGGGCAGGTCAATATCGGGAATGTCCCACAGGGATGGAAAGGTTCGACCTGTTATTATCAATCAAAAATACCTGTAGAAAAAAAGGCTTACTGGAAAGTCTGTGCTATTGATTCAGCCCTGAAAAGCAGTGGATACAGCGGGGAACAGATCGCTCAAATCATTAACATAGAGACCAATATTGAAAACTGTCTTGAAAATGTAATCATGACTCCTAATCCTTTTAATCCATCAAAAAGCAAGTATCCTTATGTAACTTTTTTTCATCTGCCTGATGATATAAAGATAACAATCTACGATATATTGAATAAAGAACTGAATGTACTAAGAGCTCCTGATCAAAACCACAGAATAAGATGGGATATCAAGGATTCAGATGGGCAAGATCTGCCCAGGGGTGTCTATATAGTTCATTTCAAAGATGGTCAAGGGAGAACAAGGATCCAAAAAATCGTGATTCAACGTTAAGTGATATTATGAGGCATATTATGAATAGGAAAAGATATATTATAAGAATTAGCTTCCTTTTAATACTTGTTTTTTTCCCTCTGAATATTAATGCCTTTATACCGGACCCTGGTTTTGACGGGGACGGGATATTCAAACATCATAATGCGGCCGGAGGAAACGGTGACGATAGAAGTTATGGTATTGTCATTGACGCGTCAGGCCGGTATTTGATAACCGGCCAAAGTGATAATTCCGGTGGAAATTACGACATGGTCCTGTGGAGAATCAATCCGGGCGGCAGCCTGGACACAACATTCAATAGTAAGGGTTGGGTCACTCATCATAATGCCGCAGGTGGCGGCACTTATGATATGGGAAGCGCGGTAGCCGTTGATTCCACCGGCAGGATCGTTGTGGCCGGCGGAAGTATAGGAACGGGCTGGGATATGGCGGTATGGCGGTTCAATCCTGACGGGGCCTTTGATACCAATTTCGGCACCAATGGAGGCTGGGTCACTCATAACAATGCCGGCGGGGGAAATAGCCATGATATCGGCTATGATGTGGCTATCGATACGAATGGAAGGATCTTCATAGCAGGATACAGCGATGGCGGTGCTACGGATGATATGGCTCTGTGGTGCTTTGCCTCCAACGGTACGTTGGATACGAATTTCGGAACCAATAAAGGCTGGGTCACTCATCATAACGCGGCCGGAGGAAATGCCAATGATCAGGGTTACGCTGTGGCGATCGATACCATCGGAAGAATCCTTGTTGCGGGAGAAAGCGGTCGGGCAGGTAACAATTATGATATGACTATCTGGCGGTATAATCCAGATGGCAGCCTTGATACCACCTTCAGCAATAAAGGCTGGGTCACCCATCATAACGCCGCCGGAGCATTTAATAACGATGTGGCCGAAGATATTTTCATTGATGCGAACGACAAGATCCTGACAACAGGATACAGTGACGGTTCCGGAACGGATAAAGATATGGTGATATGGCGGTTCAATCCAGATGGCAGCCGTGACCTCACGTTCAACTCCAATAACGGATGGATCGTACATCATAATGCGGCCGGTGGCGTAGGATATGACAGAGGGTACGGGATCACCGTTAACTCGGATGGTAAAGTGCTGGTCTCAGGCACCAGTCTGGGAACAGGCGGTATGTTCGACGGTGAAATGGTCATCTGGCGTTATAATGCAAACGGCACTCTGGATACCACATTCAGTAATAAAGGATGGATTGTAAATGATTGTTCATCTGCCGGAACAGGCAACAGCGGACAGGACATCATCACGGATTCATCCGGTAAGATCCTGGTAGCCGGGATGAGTGCTCAATCTCTGGGAACTTTTGATATGGTCATATGGAAGTTTTATATTCCTCCCACCAGTCCTGGAAGCGGAACAGCTGTAACGGCCAGCCATACCCAGATCGATCTTACCTGGGACGACGTTTCCTTTGAGACCAGTTATACTCTGTACCGAAACCTTTCAAATGATACCAATACCTGTTCTTCTGTAGCAGGATTACCGGCTGATACAACAGATTATTCTGATAAAGGATTAAAACCTGCTAACACATACTACTACTGGATAAAAGCTTACAATGCTCAGGGAAGTACAGCTTTTTCAAGTATTGGCCTGGCTACAACCCTGCAGGACCCGGCAGATTCATTTACGATCAGGACCGTTGAACTCACACCCAATCCATTTAATCCTTACAGAAACCTCTACGGCTATATCACTTTCTTCAATATGCCCGATGATGTCAGGATAACAGTTTATGATGTACTGAATAACAAGCTGAGAGAATTAAGCCAGCCTGACAGTGATCACAGGATCGTATGGGATGTCAAAGATAAAGAAGGAAAAGACCTGCCCAGAGGTGTTTATATTCTCCATCTGGAAGATGGGAATGGAAAATCCAGGATTATGAAACTTGTTATACAACGTTAGAAGATATATTGCAGGAGGATCGTTATGAGAATTTTTAAAAGATATATTGTTTTTCTACTTATTATACTATCACCTATGTTCTTATTTTCCGCCGCAGGCTATAAATTTTTAAACATCTCTCCTTCCCCTGCCTACATGGCTTTGGGAAATGCCGGCACGACTGTGGATATGAAAAATGCCTCTTATTTCTATTATAATCCTGCGCTTTTATCTGTGGATATGCCTTATTACGGCTACATTACGCCTTCTATGAAAGCCATGAACCTCTATTTTTCCTATATGAATTATTTCGAGGATATCAACTATTTCTCATTCTTTTCGGTTATAGACGCTAAAACCATAAAAAGGGTGGGGATCGGTTTTACGGGTATGTTTTACGGGGATATCCCCATAACGACCTATGATACGGAAAACAGTTATAGCAAAGGGGGATCTTTAAATATCTCTTCCTATGCTTTTATTCTGGGATATGGTTTTGATATAACTTCCAGATTGGGTATGGGAATCAATGTGAAATTACCAGTAGAAAATCTTGGCGACGAACAATACCTGGGTATCGGCGCTGATATTGGCACATTATACAAAGGAGAGGATTATGGCCTTGGCCTTGTTCTTGAAAATTTTGGCACAGATATTAGTGCTGTTGAGACAAGGCACAACCTTCCCGCAAAAGTAAAACTGGGTGGTCATCATGATTTTTACCTGTTTAAACGCAGTCGCTATAAGACTCACAAAATAACAGCCGCTCTGGATCTTGGCAAAGAACTGGAAGGTGATTTTATTCTCAGCACCGGAATACAATATTCCTTTAAAGATATAATTTATATTAGAAACGGTTACACTTATAATGAAGATCTTCATATTAATATCGGAGTCGGCTTTAATCATCCCTCTTATAAAATAGATTATGCTTTTAAATCAGAGACACCCGGTACTATCCATATGATCGGAGTCGGGATCAATATGGATTTCGCCAAGATAAGAGGATTGGAAGTAAAAGAACATGAGGGTGGTCAGGTTCTTCAGGTTAATGTTCAGAATTCAGCTGTATTTAACCATAATAAGCCAAGTTTCAGAAGAAAGTATCATAACATCTTGGGGAAAGTGGTAGACCTGGTTATAGATGAAGGAGACCGAGAGATCTTAATATGCGGGTATTCCGCTGACATGAAAGATAAGAAATATGATTTTACCCTGACTCAACAACGCGCCCAGGTCCTGGCGAATTACCTGATAAGACAGGGAGTAGCAAGAGAGGTCATTAAGATTGGTGATTGTGGCGAGTCCAAAATAGCCGTTAAAAATAAAAGGGTAGAGATATATCTGGTCAACCTGACCAGAGAAGAGCAGGAGAAATTTGATTACTTTTTCTATAACGGAATGGATGACTACATGAAAGAGGGTTATGAAAAAGCCATCGCTTTGTGGTACAAGGCTCTTTCTGTAGATCCCGATAACATGGATGTCAGGAAGTGGATCGAAAAGGCTGAAAAAGCTATAAAAGAAAAAAGAGCTGATGCTAACAAACAGACATAAATTATTTAGTATGATAACATCTCTTTTTCTATCTGGTAACTTTTTATTAAAACTCCATACTTTGAAAAATAAAAGTCCATATCTTCAACTTATATTTTCCTTTTTTAATAAATGGCCGTTTTTTTAATCTCCATCGTCATAATAGGTAGAGAATAATAGATCAATACGTTCTTTTAAAATTTAAGATTGGTAGTTTTCACAAGGAAACATTCCAGTTTTTTATTGGAAAATCGAAAATAATAATAATTATTACGGATTTTCCAAAAAAATGGATGAGAGTGAATTAAAAATCACAACCCATGATGACTCGTTTACGACTTTTGAAAAACTTTATCATGAATACAAAAAGATGTTCTTTCATTATATTCTGAAATTCACGAACAATTACCATACGGCAGAAGACCTCCTTCAGGAGACATTTTTCAAAATTGCCAGGAATTTTCATACCTTGAAGGATCTTTCGAAATTCAAAAGCTGGGGATTTCAGGTTACCGCCAATACCTGTCGTGACTGGTATAAAAAAGCCATGAGATTAAAAATCATCTCAACAGAGAATATAGAGAACATTGAGGATAAGGATCTCCCCGGTCAGAGGGATGAAGCCAATGAAACCCTGAAACAGGCCGTAAGACAGGCTATCGGAAAATTGAAAGGAGAAGAAAAAGAAGTTTTCCTTATGAAGCATTATGATAAAATGAATTATGAAGAAATAGCCGGAGTGTTAAAAACATCAAAGCGGACTGTTCGCAGGCGCATGAAATCAGCCGTGCAGAGTTTTATGAAAGAAATAGAAGGTCAATTAAAATGAGTCAAAAAATAAAAGAAAAACTATATTTTTATTACTATGATCTTTTAACCCATTCAGAGAAAGAAAGGGTCGAAGAACTTTTAAAAAATCCACAAGTAAAAAAAGAGTTTAAACTTATATCAGACAGAATCAGTTCTTTGAGAAATAAAAATAAAGTAGACATATCACCTGAACTTGAGAGCAAGATCCTGGCCGAGTCTCATATGATATTTGCCAGGAAAGAAGGCGCCTTGAAAAGGATTAACAAAACTTTGGCTTTTAAACTGGCCCTGGCATCTCTGGTCGTTTTACTGGTCGCATTTGTATTTTACAATAATCTTGGTGATAATACCGTCGGGTTTATCCGAATCACCAACCGTATTATTCTTGATGATACGGAAATAAAAAGAAATCAGAAATTGAGGTCAAAAGTCCGGATCATAATCCCTTCGGATTCAAAAGCTATTATTCAAAAAAAGGGAATATATTTTCTCGAGCTGCACGGTAATACGGTGTTTTTTATAGAGAGACAAGAAGAGGACTCGTACCAGGTGTCCATGGATCAGGGAAAGACCTATTTCAAGGTAGATAAAGAAAAAAAGAAAATGACTATCGAAACGTTCAATACCATAATTAAAATTGTCGGAACAGAATTTGAGCTCTACGCCAATCAGCAGATGAAACGAACGATGATCAAGATAATAGAAGGGATATTAAAAGTATATAATAAATCAAGGCCGGAAGGCCAAATAATGGCTGAAGCCGGCCAGACCGTTATTATTGACCGGGACAAAGATCCCCAAATAACGCAACCGAAACGATATGCCCCATCTGACCCGTCAAATATTGAACTGGAAGACAGGCTGAAAGAAAAGATCACCATGAAGAACGGACACATCTACATTGGCTATATTATACTTCAAACCGATAAAAAGATCATCATTCAGACAGAAAAGGGCAAGATAACCCTTGGAATAAAAGATATAATGAAAATAGAATATATATTAAGAGAAGGGTCTGATTATTTTTAAACTTTATTAAAGGGATAATGAATATGAAAATTAAATTTAAAGAAAATCAAAATGATCTCTTTATCAGGCTCGAAGGAGATTTCGGGCTTGACAGGATCGATAATTTCAAGTTATTCAAGCGGACACTCAAAGACATTTCCCACAGGGATCAGAAGCGGGTCTTTCTGGATCTGAAAAGGACCTATTTTTTGGATTCGGCCATGATCGCTGTTCTGCTTGTAATAAAAAACAAGCTGGAAGCCGGAGGCCGTGAATTCCATGTGATCAATACATCAGACTATTTTTCTAAACTGGTCCAGATCATTCATCTGGACCAGAATCTAAACATTACCCCTCAATATAAATAAAAGGGTCAGCTCTTTCGAGCTAAAAATCTTACCGGATCAAAAGGCCTGACCCCCTGACCTCAATGCCATGACCGATGCGTCCCTGCCCCAACTTTTGTTAGAAAAATCCCAATTATGAGTTATAATATGGATTAAGAGAACTGTTGCGACCTGGTGCTATTGAAGACTTGCTAAAATATAAGCGAATGATAATAAAATATCTTTACAAATATGTTCTTTGCCTCCTGATCTTTGGCCTGGCCTGGCAGAATACTCTTCTGTTTGGGGAACCGGGCACGGACGATAAAGATTTCCGCGAAAAGAGCGAAACGGTCAACCATGTTAAAAAGATCTTTAAAAAGGGCTACGAAACGATCACGGCCGGAAAAACCAGGAAAAAATCATCCGCCACCGGTGCTGAATTCGGGGCTGATCTGAAAAAGGTCGAAGATCTTGTCTTTTCAGGTATTGACCGTTTTGGTCCTAACCGACTGTCGTCTTCCGATGATCTTCAATATGATGCGCCTTCCTCGGATTACAGTTTCATCCATTTCAGCCAGGACCTTGTCCCGTCCGGGCCAGGGTCAGCCCTGGACAAAGCCTGGCAATATATGAGATCAGACCAGGTAAAAAAAATCCCGCAGGGTTTCAGGGTAGAGGAACCCGGTTTCTGGGATAAAGTGAAGAAGGCATGGCAGTCTCTGGGAAAAGCCGTAAATGATCTGAAATACAGATTTTATACGCTGAACCAATCCGTTGTGCCGGACGGCATGGGGGCGACCAGGAATGTGCGTGATAATCTTAAAAGGTTCATCAACCGGATCGATGAATTTCTGTTCCCCTCGTCTTATGCGGATGAGCCCATCCTCTCGGAAGAAGCTGAAAACATGCTGGGCTGGATCAAAGAGAACCAGAACTCGAGAACGGGTCTGGTCACGAGTTTCAAAGGAAATACGTCAGAATACGAAGGCCTGGGTTTTACGTATGATCAAGGATTGGCTGTCATGTCCTTTCTCGCTTCAGGCGATACGAAAAGAGCCCGCCGGGTGCTGGATTTCTATTTAAAGCAGATCCAGGAAAACAAGCTGGATCACCATGGTTTTTATAATGGTTATGATTCAGCGGAAGGGTACTGCACCGAATACCGGTCTCACAGCGGGCCCAATGCCTGGATAGGGATGGCTGCCCTGCAGTATGTAAAGAAGACCGGTCAGAAGAAATATCTGTCAATTGCCGAACATGCCGGCGATTTTCTTATTGAGATGATGGACCCGGACGGCGGAGTGCGCGGCGGGCCGGCTGATAAATGGTATTCCACGGAACATAATCTCGACGCGTATGCCTTTTTCAAACAGTTGTATGAATATACCGGCAATGAAAAATATAATCTTCATCATAAAGTAAAAAACTGGCTCAAGGCGAATTCATTCCACGGGGTCTATGACAATTGCCTTATCACGCGGGGCAAACGGGATTCAATGCCGGCTATGGATGTCTATGCCTGGTCCATTACCGCCCTGGGCCCGGAAGAATTATATTTTATGCTGATCGACCCGAATGAAGTTATGGAATTCGCCATGAAGAATTTCGAGGTCCAGACAACATTTATCCGGCCGGATGGTACAAAGGTCAATGTGACCGGATTTGACTATACCATGCCTTCAAGAGCCAATCGCCGGGGTGTCGTTTCAGGCGAATGGACCGCTCAGATGATAGGCTCTTTAAAGATCATGGCGGATTATTATAAAGATAAGGATTTCCAGAAATACCAGTACTACGATCAAAAGGTTCTCTTTTATGAATCCGAGCTTTTAAAAATGAAAGTGGGCAATGCCCTGCCCTATGCTTCAGAACAGAACGCTGAAACAGGGCACGGCTGGCGAACCCCGCGCGGGGAGAATATACAATCCCTGGCTTCTTCAGCCTATTATATCCTTTCCAGCGCCGGCTATAATCCGTTTACCGGAGAGATTGTAAAGCAACCTGAATTATAAGACTGGCTAAACCTTCTTTTGAATGATGATCGGCTTGCCTATTACATATACCAGTATCCCCGTAAGCCCAATACTGACAGGAAGGACAATTAAAACAGGCGCGCCCAGGCTCACGGGCAGATAACAGAAGACGAGGGAAACAAGAGCGATAAAAATAGCATAGACGACCTGTGTCTTTACATGGTCAATATGGTCGCTGGCCGCGCCCATGGAAGACAGGATCGTTGTATCGGAAATGGGCGAAGAGTGATCGCCAAAGATAGAGCCGGTCAGCACAGCCCCTATGCTCATGATCATAAAATGATGCGAGGGTGATATGGCATGGGCCAGGGGAATGGCCAGAGGCATGAGGATACCCATGGTGCCGTAAGATGTGCCGGTGGCAAAAGATATCAGGGCGGCCAGGACAAAGATCAAAGCCGGCAGGATCTTCTGCGGGATGGAATCGGAAAGCATAGAGACGATGTACCGGGCCGTGCCCAGCTCCTTGATCATGCCGGTTAAAGACCAGGCTAAAATGAGAATAAAGACCGTGATCAAAAGGGCGCGGGCTCCCTTGAGCCAGATATCGATCGCTTCTTTCAATTTAAAGATCCCCTGGACTGAGCCCATAATAATACTCACCAGGCAGGCTATGGAAGCGGCCTGAAACAAGACAATACTGGCGTCGGAATGGCTGAAGACCGTCTGTATGGCTTCAAAAGAGAACGGATGTTGGGTGACCAAATTGATCAGGCCTTTATCCGCGCCCGAAGCGATCTCTTTATATCCGCTCACATAAAAAAAAGCCAGGGCTGAAGCGATCAAGACGCCGATGGGGATAATGGCGTTAAAAATATTCAATTTATGTTCGCCCGTATTATCTGCAGCCATGAATTTTTCCGAGACTAAAGGCCTGGCTTTGTCATCCAGCAATTTGCCCTCTGTTTCGGCTCTTCTTTCGGCCTTGAGCATGGGACCGAATTCTCTTCGCATCACAACATTAAAAAAGATGAACACCAGGATCAGGATATTGTAGAACCGGTAAGGTATGGTTTGAATAAAAATAGAATACGCCTTGAT
>JAFGFC010000105.1 GCA_016931325.1 Spirochaetota bacterium
GATGTCCTGTTCAACAATCTTCCCATCATCATGTTAACAGTGCGAAGCACTGATAAAGATATCATCACCGGCTGGGAGCGAGGGGCCGATGACTATATTATCAAACCATTCAAGCCCAAGCTGCTTCTGGCCCGGATCAACGCTATTTTAAGCCGTTCCCTGGCCAAGATCGATGCCAATCCTTTGACACGTCTGCCGGGCAATACTGTCATTATCCGGGTACTAAATGAAAAATTAAAGGAGAGCAAGAACTTTGCCGTACTCCAGATCGATCTTAATAATTTCAAGGCCTTTAACGATTATTACGGGTACATGGAGGGGGATAAAGTGATCCAGAGTACAGCCAGGATCATTCTGGATGCCTTAAAAGAGAAAGGGAACCCGGATGATTTCCTGGGCCATATCGGCGGTGATGATTTTCTGGCTGTCACGACCTATGACAAATCTGAGAATATCTGCAAATACATAATAAAGAAATTTGATAAAACCATCCCACAGCATTATAAAAAAGAGGACTTTAAAAAAGGTTATATTGAAGTGGAAAACCGAAAAGGCGTGAATGAACAATTCCCTTTAATGGGAATCGTTATAGGGGTTGTTACCAATGTAAAGGAATTCACCCATATTGGCGAAATCGGTGTCGCCGGAGTGGAATTAAAACGGTTTGCCAAAAAAGAAGGTAAAAGCTGCTATATCATCGATAGAAGAAGGGGACGGACTTAAGTTCTTAAGTTTTTAAATATATCTCTTTAACAATCTTATCATTCACTAAATTCTTTTGTTTTACAATATTAATACCTTGACTAATAGCAGAAGAAGATATTCCCAGAAATTCACTTAATTGAATCAAACTATATTCACTGTGCATATAGGCCAGATAGCAAAAAATTCTTTTAGAATAAGTATTTTTGTTATCTTTTGATTTTATGTCAATAGGATTATTACCTGTGAAAGTTCCTACTCTATTAAAAAGTTCTTTTAAAGGAATTCGATACTCAAATGTTACCTTTCGTCTTAATTCTTTAACGTTTTTATTCATTCTATCTTGAAAATTTTTATCTCCTAAAATTGGAAATTTAAAATTAAACTTGGGTAATTCTATAATATCGACTTCTTTCATTAAAAAATATTTAAATTCTTTTATCTGAGATTTATAGTCTTTGCCAAAGTTCTGTAATATTTCCATATTGATTTTTACTCTGCTATTTTCTTTCATAAACTCGAAATAGCTTGACCATTTCCATTCTTCTATTTTTCTTACTATCCCTGCTCGTACGGGATTTTGATGAATATATCTTATTAGTTGTAACATATATTTTTCTTTTTGTACAATAAATGAATGATATCTTCCCTGAAACACATGGCCGACCTCGTCATATTTTTTATTAAAAAATAGAGAATATTTCGTTAAAACAGATTTTATTATTTCAGACAACTTGTAACTTGTTGTTTCTATCAACATGTGAAAATGATTTGGCATTAAAACAAAGGCATTTAAAATAAAAGGATATTTCTTCATGGTAGAATTGATACATTTGAGGAAATAGGAATAATCATGATCATTTAGGAAAATCTCTTTTTTATTATTACCTCTGTTCAATACGTGATAAAGATTTCCTAATACTTCTAATCTTGGCTGTCTTGGCATAATATGATTTCCAAAAACTTAAGAACTTAAGTCCGTCCCCATTAGTCCTGGTCATAGACCTGGTTCTTCCCGCACTGTTTGGCTTTATAAAGCCTTTTATCCGCTGCCTTGAAAAGACTGATGAGATTGGGGCCATCATCCGGGAAAGTGGCCAACCCTATGCTCAGCCGGAGTTTCTCCCTTTTATTCTTTTCAAAAAGGATATCCGGCGAGGCTTTCAGGATCCGGTGAGCCAGTTTAGAGGCGTTCTCCTTATCCGCCTTGGGCGCGACAACAAGGAACTCATCTCCACCGTATCTTGCCAGAATATCCATTTTTCTAATTACGGTTTTTACCTCTTTGGTGAGCATTTTTAAAACCACATCGCCTTTAATATGACCGTATTTATCATTGATCATCTTGAAATCATCCACATCCACGATAATAATGGAGAATTTGTTATTGATCCTTTTGGCTCTGTTCACTTCCTGCTCCAGGTATTCCATCAGATACCTGTAATTATAGGTTTTTGTGAGCGGATCCGTAATGGACGCTTTTTTCACCTGATCCAGAAGATTGATATTGCTTAATGTGATGGCCAGCTGACCGGCAATGATCTTTAAGAAATTAGCCTGCTCCTCCTCGATCTTGATCTGGCTGATGATATTATCAACCTCAATAAAGCCCAGAGGGTCCTTACGGTCACCCAAAATCATCAACTGATAGATATCCGATATTTCCTTATGGTCAAAGAAACTGGTATTATAATATTTCTGCGGCCTCACATCGATCCGTTTGGCAATGCTTTCAGAAACCTCACAGATATAAGTTTCATGAGTCTTTTTAATGAATATCCTGGCCCTGTCAAATTTACCGAACTGGATCAGGACTTTACCGATATGCTTTGTGATAGCCTTGATATCATTACTGTTAAGGAGCATACTGATATTTAAAAGCTCGTTCAGCTGTTTTATGCGATTATCCCTTTCAACCAGTATCTTGTTCTGATAGATACCGTAGCAGATCAAATTGGCCATTTTTTTTATCAGGCTGATCTCCTTTTTCGTCAACCTGTTTTTATCCAAACTTTTATCAACTGATACCAGTCCATAAAGCCTGTTTTCAATGTAAAGAGGGATATGGATATAAAAAGGTTTTATGCAGTCTTTCTTCTTTCTGACACATTCGACTCTCTCGCTCTGATTGGATGGGGACAGATCGATCTGCTCATCCCCGATCAGGATCAAACGGTTAATGTAAACGAACCGGGCATCCAGAATATTGTTGTTTTCATCATAAATATAGACTATGGCCCGGCTGATATTGATCTTCTGGCTCAGGTCATGCAATACATGTTTTATCCCGGAGTCAATATTAAAAGTCCACAGGGCATTGTTAGCAGTAAGGTTACTGAAATTATTCTCGTTCAATGTTATCTCTCCCAGAGCTGAATAACGGTTTTTATCTTGGAATTAACCAGTTGGACCTCATCTCTCAAATGTTTTTCATTATAAATATTATTGGCTATCATTGAAAGGATCAGATTGATGAACTCGAGCAATATATTCTCAAAAGATCCCCAGTAAGGGACAGCCGGATAGATCCGGGCCACCTTCAGGCTTTTCAGGATAGCCTCTTTATAGACATAATTGTCAATGATCTGATGCATTACATCTTTTCTGGCCGGCAGCTGACCGGTCGCTGTTAAGTACCGTTTCTGTGATTGAAATGAGGTTAAAAAATTCACCAGGCTGATGCTTTCTTTCATCTTTTTTGTTCCCTTAACCATACCCAGACAGCTTCCACCCATATAAGGGGCTTTTTTCTCATTCCCCGGAATAACCATGGCCATAAATTCATTTTTTTTCTTATGTTCTTTGATAAAAGCATTGATGACCCAGGCATTGGTCAGGGTAAACAATCCTTTGCCTTTTAAGAAAAAATCCCACATGATATGCCCGTAAATATCCAAAAGCATTTTTTTCATGCCATAACGGTCAATAAGATCGAAAAAGGCTTTTATTCCCTGAAAGTTATTCTCATCCAACAGGTCGATGCTGTTTTTCCTGACATATTTGCCGTCGAATCCCCAGATAAAATTGGACATATACTGGATAAGGATATTCTCGTGCGTTCCGCCCATGGCAAAAAGACTCTTGCTCTTGCTTTTTTTACAAAGGGTCAGAAGATCATCAAATGTATCAATGACATAATTTGAAGTCAGCTCATTCTTTCTGACAAATAAAAGCCCGATATCCAGTATCCAGGGGAACGCAAAGTATCGTTTTCCTATTTCAGGAGATATATGATAAAATTGTTCCTGAGTTTTTTTATTATATAAAATATCCGTAATATCATCCAGAAAGCCTATTTCAGCCAATGTACTGACCCAGGAATTACCGATCTGGACCACATCCGGCTTGTTATCTTCTTTTATGGAATTGATAAGGTAGTACCAGGCTTTGCCCCAGGGGAATTCGGTACACTCGACCTTTATTTTCGTCTCTTTCTCGAAAGCCGAGATCTCGCGCTGGATCGATTTGGGCCCGGTGGTCTGATCGTTAACAATGCTCCAGAACTGCAACTTTTTCATAAATAATTAATCTTTTTAAAATAATGATAGTGAACAGTCTCCGACAAGCAGGATGCTTGTCGGGTCGAATCCCTCCCCTTCAATTCCCCGAATTGCGGGGATTAAATCTCCCTAGAAATCCTGAAGGGATTTCAGGGACTAAACCCCGGAAAATCTTCCTGTGAAATTTCTCTAGAAATTTCTAGGACTAAATCCTCGGAATTTCTCTTTGAGAAATTCCAGAGGGTCGATTTTCACGGGGCCGGGGATTTCTCTTGAGAAATCCCACGGGACACGGATGAATAGGATTCGACCAGTACTGTTCATCTTATGCATGGTGCTGGTCGGATTCTTCCCATCCATGGGAATCCGACCCAACAAACATCCTGTTTGTTGAAGAACATGCACTACCTTTTGTATAACTACGATATTTATGTATGGTAGTGAACGGTCTTCAGACCGTTCAAATGGAATCAAATCAAATCAATAAATCGTATTAAAAATATAATTAAAAGTCAAGGCAATTTTATGTCATAGCTAGACAAAAAAATTTTCATCCAAACGATTGAAATACTTGACGATTTTAATTTTTTGTAGTATAATATATTAAGGATTCCGGGAGTCGAGAAGGCTTCAAGATGATCGAAAACAAGTACATCACTTGGACACTCGGCTTCCTGGATCCTTTAGTGCTATCGCCTTTTGGAGGGACTAATGAGATTGCAACATGTATTCCTTTTACTGGGATTGGTGTTTTTATTCAGTTGTGCGGATGTCATGGAACCCACCGGCGACCCTGTTTCTATGTCGATCTCTCCTTCGTCAGCATCCATCAGCAAAGGCCAGACAAAGCGTTTTACAGTCCTGGCTTATGATAATAAAGGCAATTTTGTTGATGTTAATCCGACATGGAGTGTACAGAATAATTTAGGTATTATTAGTTCTAGTGGTATCTTTTTTGCACTTCTCGAGGCCCCGGGTCCTTTCCCAAAAACAGAATATATTACAGCCACATATCAAAATTTGAGTTCTACAGTCCCTATAATTATAAAATTAGCTCCTCTTGGTATTTATACTGAAACATATCCTGAATTACATTATGACAGATGTCCTCTTAGTGAAACTAATGACCATGAGGCCGTAATAATGTTAGCTTGGGATGACGGCACAGCTGCTTGCAATCTTACACCTTCTTATGGTTATGGAGAGTATACAGAAGGGACAAGAGGATTAAAAATAGATATAACCGGAACCGGTCATGCGGGTGTAGCAATAAAGTATGCTGTTTTTAGTAATTGTCCTGCTGGTTTTCCTGGGGGAATATATGATAATTTAGGTAGAGATTTATCTGCTTATTCTAATGGTAAAATAACATTTGATATAAAGTGTGAGACGGCTAATGATTTTTACATAAAAGTTGAAGAAAATGATGGCATTCCTGCAGATGATTATGAAAGATTATTCTTTAGTCAGATATTAGGAATAGCTCCTGATAATCAATGGCATCATTGTGAGATACTATTAAATAATGTAACACCTTCTTTGGCAAATGATTTACAAAACATAAGTGTCCCATTTGGACTTCATGGATGGGGCGCTCCTTCTATTCCAATTACGGTATATGTTGATAATATACTTTGGGTACCAGCAGATTAAAATAATATTTTATTTTTTATATATAAAGGGACAGGTTATTATAAAATAGTAGCCTGTCCTTTTTTATTTTTTGTCACTTTTTCTTCTTTCCAGTGTTTAATAATAATCTAAAAATATAGTACGAATCCTACCTCATTTCGACTTCCCTGTCAAACCGCAGCTTTTTAACAAAGTATTTATACTTCATCATATCATCTTTGTTCTTTATCAAAATAAAGGCGACGCGGCGGTTCAGGCCCATCTTGTTCTTATCCATTGTTTTCGGCAGGGATTCACCCAGGCCATAGGCTTCAAGCGAATCTTTTTTCATGCCCAGTTCCACAAGGTAGTCGGTAACGGACTGGGCCCGTTTCTCTGAGAGGGCTTTGTTCCTCTGAGCCGGGCCGGATGAGTCGGTATGACCTTCTATTATAATGCTGTATTCGGGATAACGTAAAAGAAAGTCATAGACCATTTTGACAATAGGCTTGTACTCCGGTTTTAATACATCACTGTTATAATCAAATATGATGCTGGACACATCGATCAAAAGCCCGCGTTCGGTCTCCTCGGTAAAAATGTCGGTCTTGAACCTGACCTTGCCGGAGGACTCGACCGCGTTCTTTTCATCGATCACGACCAGCTCGGCCACATAGCTGCTGGCGCTGTCAACCGCCAGCCGGCCATCGATCTTGCCGTCCCATTTGATGACTTTGGGCGGGTCTCCTTTTTCAGCCCACTTGATTATTTCAATGCCCTGTTTCTGGCCCTCTTCCTGCTTGGTGACAGCCGCTATCCACCGGTCCAGCTTTGTTATGGAAAAAATATCAGGGACGATCTCGAGAACATCATTTTTACCGTCATTGTCCGGCGAAAAGATCTCCGGTGTCACTTTGATGGTGAGGATAGGCACTTTGCTGATATAAGCCAGCGCCTCGTTAACGGTCTCGATCACTTTTCTGTATTCATACTCGCTGAATAATCCTGTTGCTGTCTTTTGAAGTTCTTTCGCTTTGGGCAGACCCTGTTTATTGACGTAAGGCA
>JAFGFC010000106.1 GCA_016931325.1 Spirochaetota bacterium
AAAAGATCATGAAATTTATTCAAAAAAGCTATTGACAAAATAAGAACTTTTTATCAAATTTCAAATTGACTTTTTATTTATGAAAAATATTATATACTTACCCCTGAAAAAAGGAGATAAACATGAGTGATTTAATTGATATTGATTATTTTAAAAAATTAGACCTGCGCGTGGCGCAGATCATGAAGGCAGAAAAGATCGAAGGAACGGATAAATTATTAAAGCTGGAAATAAAGATGGGTGATGAAAATCGCCAGCTGGTGGCCGGGATCGCCCTGCATTATTCACCGGATCAGTTGATCAATAAAAAGATCATCGTGATAAAAAATTTAAAAGAAGCCACGATTCGCGGAGTAACGTCACAGGGTATGCTTCTGGCTGCCTCTGACGACCAGGGGAATTTATCTATTTTAAGCCCTGATAAGGACATCGCTACAGGAAGTTCTATCTCATAATGAAAAGACAGGTCAGCCTGATCATTACCACTTACAACCAGCCTTATTTCCTGGATCTGACATTATCTTCCCTCACCCGTCAGAGGTTTAAAGATTTTGAAGTGCTGGTGGCGGATGATGGATCAGACATGAGAACATCCGGGGTTATTAAAAAATATTCCGGTCTGTGCCTGACACATATCCGTCAGGAAGACAGGGGGTACCGGAAGGCACTTATCCTGAACAAGGCCATTAAAAAGGCCGGGGCGGATTATCTTGTTTTCATTGATTCTGATTGTGTCCTCCACAGGGATTTTTTGCTTTATCATTATAGGAAAAGAGAAAAAGGGTGTTTTTTAACCGGAAGACGTGTTGAACTCGGCGATACCTTTACCCGCACCCTGACACCAAAAAAGATAGAGCAGGATTATTTAAACCGGTTCAATCTCGACCTTTTAAAAAGTTGTCTGAAAAAGGACTCGAAACATTTTCACAGAAGCCTTCCTGTTCACAACAGCCTTATCAGGCAAATAGCCCGTTGGGACCGGGTGAGGGATATCCTGGGATCCAATTTCTCCCTTTATAAGGAAGACCTTCTCAGGGTCAATGGATTTAATCAGGACCTGAAACATTACTGGGGTGAGGATGGGGACCTTTTCCTCAGACTTCGCAATAATCGATTAAAGATCAGGTCTGTCAAGAATCTGGCCGTCCAGTTCCATCTTTATCATACAAGGAGAAAAGAGAGCGCCTCGTTTAAAAAATGGTACTATGATTCAGTGAAAAATAATTTTACCTACAGACAATGCCTCAATGGACTGAAAAAGATCAAAGAAAAAAAAGCCCCTGCTGTTACGATTGTGGTCCCTACCTATAATCAGATCCGGTTCACCAGGCAATGCCTGCGATCCTTATTTCAATGCACAAAGGTTAATTTTGAACTTGTGCTGATTGACAATGGCAGCCGGGACGACACACCCCTTTATCTGAAGCAATTAAAGAAAAAACATAAAAATATCAGACTGATTCTCAACCGGACCAACCAGGGGGTGGCCAGAGCCTGGAACAGAGGCATAACAATAGCCCGTTCTGACTTTGTGGCTGTGCTGAACAATGACATTGTTGTCACCCAGGGGTGGTTGACTTTTCTTTTAAAATTTTCTATTGAAAAGGGTTATCTTTTTGTGGGGCCGGCTTACAGGGAAGGGAAGCTTGACTACGACCTGACGGTGTATGCTGATAAATTTGTAAAAAGGAACAGAAAAAGAGAAAGAAAGAACACGTATACGGGCTTTGCCATGCTGTTTGACAAATCTATTTTCAAACAGACAGGATATTTTTCCACAGAATACAGGATAGGGACTTATGAAGATGCTGATTTCATCATGCGTTTGAAACAAAAAAATATCCCTTACAGCACAACCGGATCGTCTTTTATCCATCACTATAAGAGCCAGACCCAGCAGATCATCCGCCAGAGAGAAGGGAATGAATACGAACTAGAGAACCGGAAGAAATTCTATAAAAAGTGGCATGTGAACAGTCTGAAAGGCATCACGCTTCCAAAAAACAAATGGGAAAAAAGAATGATCCAATTAAAAAATTTATTTTCGATCTGGTAGTCTATGATATATTATCTTCATCCACTTATTAATTCTTATACCCCGACAGGCGGTATTTTAAAGATATTTGACCATATAAGATGGCTTGAAAAAAGCGGGTTAAAGGTGGCCCCCTGTTTTTATAAAGATGATGTTTTCAAAACAGATCATCCTGTCTCAAGAATAAAAAAAAGAATGATCAGGCTCAAATGGGCTGGGCTGGGCTGTGATTCTTTAGCTTTTTCGTATCTTGTAAAGATTATCAATTCAAAAGATGTTGTGGTTATTCCAGAGATACGTCCGCATCTTATACAATATGTAAAGAACGCCGGTAAAAAAGTATGTTTTGTCCAGAACTGGCACAGGATCAAACCCGCCTCCTTTGGACTTGGAAAAAGCCAGAGTTACGCTTCTCTGGGTTTTGATTATATCATCACCTGCGGTGATTTCCTTTCTCAATATGTCAAAGGCCAGGTAAAGAGCAGGGGAGGAGGCAATCACACAGCCGGTCCTATTCCTGTTTTTACGGTGAATAATTCCGTGAACCACAGGATATTCTTCCGGGATGATTCAAAAAAAAAGACGGGGCGTATCATCCTGCTCCCCCGCAAAGGGAAAAAATATGTCAACAGGATCATCAGGAAATGCAGGGGATTGCCTTTTACCATCAAAGTTATCCATAGTCATATCAGCCAGGAAAAGCTGGCCGAGCAGTTCAGACTTTCCGACATCTACATTCATACGGGTTTCCCCGAAGGATTTGCCCTCCCGCCCCTGGAGGCTCAAGCATGCGGATGTCTTGTCCTTGGCTTTACAGGGGGCGGGGGAGCCGAGAATATGATCCATAAAAAAACTTCTCTTGTGTCACCTGATGGGAATGTAAGGGATGTGATAAGAAATCTGCAAAAGATTTTAAAGGATAAAGAATTGAAGGAAAGTTTAAGAGAGAACGGGTATCAGAATGCCATACATCACAGTCAGGATAATGAAAGAAAAAAACTTATGCAAGCGTTTAAAGCCATTCTTTCTTCTTAAAGATTAACGGGGAGCAAAGACCTGGATCCTGTTATTGTCCGTATCAGCCACATAGACCCATCCGCGACTGTCAACAAAGATCCCTTTAGGATTGTTAAACTCGCCATTCCCTTTCCCGGATTGTCCCCACCCTGTAATGTACCTCCCATCCCGGGTGAATATCTTGATCCTGTCCCCGTCCGTCAGGACGATATTATCGTTTCCGGGATCAATGGCTAAAGCGACAGGCTGGTAAAGGTCTTCCATGCGAAACCCGAATTTTTTTATGGTTCCTAATAAAGATCCGGAGGTCGTAAAGACCTGGATCCTGTGATTGCCCGTATCCGCCACAAAGACTTCATTCAGGCTGTTCACGGCTATGCCGTTGATATTATTAAATTGGCCATCCAGGATCCCGGGACTGCCGAATTTCAGGATGAAATTTCCGCCAGAGGTAAATTTCTGGACATCGTTTCGAAGACTATCGGTTATATAGATATTGCCGGATGAATCAGCGGTAATGTATCCCGGCTGGAGGAAATTGCTGTTGGCCGAACCCATGGTCCCCATTTCCCTTATGAATGATCCGTCCATGTTGTTCAGCTGTATATTAAATTGTTCCTGGTCAACCGTAAAGATCGTGCTGGCATTTACATAGACCCCGTAAGGAGCGAAAAATCCGGAACCGGTCTCGCGTTCAGGTTCCGGCATAGTGCCGCTGGCCCAGCCGTAAAGTCCGTTCCCGTATACTTCATCCTGAATTCCGCCGGCTGAAAAAGAAGAAGGGTAACCGTCAAGGGTCAGTTTCTGTACCCTGTACCGTCCTGATTCCGCCACATAGACACTGCTGCCATAGATAAA
>JAFGFC010000107.1 GCA_016931325.1 Spirochaetota bacterium
ATTCTTGAAAAGTTAAAAAATAAAGGGAGACTTTTATTTTTTTAAATTTCATATAGCTGTTTGCCGATAGATAAAATACTGCAAAAGAGGAGAGAATGGATAAAAAGAAGAAAGTAAAATACCCGATCAAGTACAAGTTTCTCTTCTTTATCATTATTTTGATCGGTTTGAGCGTTTTTACTCTTGGATATATTCTGATCAATCTGCAGGAAAGAAATCTTACAAGTGAAATGATAAAACGGGGAGAGATCCTGGTAAAAGGTTTGAGCCGCATCACTTTTGAGAATTTCACGACCGATGAGATCTTCCCCATCATCCTCTACTGCAATAATCTGGTCAAAGAAGAAGGAGTGGAAGAAGCTTTTTTTCTGACAGATGATGGCTATATCCTGGCTCACAATGATGCTCAAAAAGTGACTCCCCGCGAAAAAGCGAGACGCCTTAAAGGGTACAGATGGAAAAAGAAGAAAAAAACGGTCAAATCATTAATGGATTTTCCTCCTTCAGCGGAGTACAATAAGCCGTTTTTTCAAAAGGCCAGAGAATTGGAAAAAGATGATTTTGGGTACCAGCTCTATAAGGGTGAAAAATATTATGACATTTATGCTCCTATTAAACATAGAGAGAAATATTTTGGCAGTGTCCATGTTATCTTTTCCAGAGAAGTCCTGTTCCGGATGGTCAGTGAGGCTAAAAAAAGAACTCTCTTTGTCCTGATCGGTGTTTTTGTGTTTGGGTTGACCGGGGCCTTACTTTTATCATCCATAGTGGTCAAACCTGTCAGGGTATTGGCTCAGGGAGTCAGCATTATAGGAACAGGCAACCTGGAGCATAAGATAAAATTAAAATCTCATGATGAGCTGGGTTATCTGGCCGGAGAATTCAATGACATGACCGGCAAATTGAAACAGGCTCAGAAAGTGATGATCGAAAAGCAGAAGATGGAAAATGAGATGCAGATCGCGTCCTCTATCCAGCAGATGCTTTTACCGAAAGTCTACCCCAAATTCAGTAATCTGGCTTATGGATCCTACTATCAGGCCACCAAGGAAGTGGGGGGAGATTATTATGACTTTATCCGGTTATCAGACAGCAAATTGGGTATTATTGTCGCTGATGTATCAGGAAAAGGCGTGCCCGGTTCACTGATCATGTCCATGTTCAGAAGCATCATACGTTCCAATGTTTCACCTGAACTGGATTCCTATAGAACCCTCTGCCGGACAAACTCCATTATTTATCCTGATATCTATGAAGGTATGTTCGTGACTGTCTTCTATGGTATTTTTGATCTCTTATCCAGTCATCTTGATTTTTCCATTGCCGGCCATGAACCACTGGTTATTTTTAACTGCCGGACAAAGGATTTCAAGTTATATAATGCGGAAGGTATCCCCGTCGGGATTGATAATAGTGATGGATTCAGCAAGATATTAAAGTCAAGTAAGATAAAATTAAGCAAAGATGATCTTATTGTGCAGTTTACTGATGGAATTACAGAAGCCATGAACCCTAAAAGAGAACAGTTCGGGGAGGATAGGTTCTATGAGACTATAAAAAGTCATGGTGATCTGCACCCGGAAAAATTTATAGAGGCGATAAAGCAAAATATTGTCCATTTTACAGAAGGGGCATCACAGAGTGATGATATCACTATTGTGGCCATTAAAATGTTACAGGAGAAATTGATTCAGAAAGAAAAGGAAGAAATCCCGGTAGCCAGGAAGGTATAGATTTTACCGTACCGGTGTAAAATAATATAAAGACGTTCTTTTAAAATAAAAACACGAGCTAAATAAGATCTATAAACCAATATGAAGGAGGTGAAAACGGATGCTCAAGAGATTTTTAAATGGAGAAGAAGGGCAGAGTATGACCGAGTATATTCTTATCGTTGTTCTCGTCGCCATCGCCGCTATCGCTGTGGTAAGAATATTTGGTCAACAAATTATCCAGCTCTTCAACAAATCAGCTAAAAAACTAGAGGGTGTGGAAGGTGAATTGGACAAGATGTAAAATGGGTTAAAATTTCCTGATTATTAACAATATTCCCATTTTGCTAATTGAATTAGTAAATAATGTATGACAGGACATAATACTGATTACTAGAACAGGCAGTAATTTTATTTTTTCTGGTTCCGGTGAATAGAATTATGTCCTGTTACAAATTTTTTACTTGAAGGAAGATATTATGATTGTAATAAACGGTAATTATCTGGAAGGCACTAAAATTTTCAAGATCACTCTTCAGGGTTATATCGATTCCTCTTCTTCTCAGGAGTTTCAGAAAAAGGCCCTGGAGTATATCGACGGGGGTATTAAATATATCATCTTTGATTGCAGGGAACTCACTTTTATCAGCAGCGCCGGTTTTGGCGTCTTTACTCTGATCAATAAGAAATTGAAAACATTGAACGGATTGGCGGTTATCTATAATCTGATAAAGGAGATAAAGAATATCTTTGAACTTTTGGGTTTTAAAAGATTTTTTAATCTTTCGGATACACAGGAAGAGGCTGTTGGATTTGTTAAAAAATATCTGGAAGAGTCAAAGACCGGAACAACAAATGCCTTTCCCAGGATCATTGAATGTTATAATTGCCATCAAAAACTGCGAATATTGAGTGCCGGTAAATATAGATGTATTAAATGTGAATCTATTCTGGAGGTAAGTTGATCATTATGGCCACACATTATAAAAAAGATGTAAAAATAAATGTTCCGGCTTTCAATGAATATCTGGAAGCCATCAGGAACTTTATCGAACATATACCGGCAGTAAAGATAATGGGATCACAGGATAGATTCAATCTTCTTCTGGCTGTTGAAGAAGCCAGCGAAAATGTGATCAAACACGCTTATGATGAAAAAGCCAAGGGGGATATTGAAATCGACATCACCACTGATGATGAAAAGATCACCATTATTATATCTGACAGGGGGAAGGGATATGTCCCCAAAGAAAAGCTGGATTGGGACCATGTCACTGAACTTAAAGTAGGGGGGCTGGGGATCTATATTATAGAGAAATTGATGGACAGGGTGAAGTATCATATCGATAAGGAAAAGGGTGGAACCAGGATAAAGATGGTGAAATATTTTAACGGTAAAAAAGCAAAAGAAAAAGTTCTTTAAAAAAGGAGAATGCTATGTCAAAAAAATTATCTATTATTATCGCCATTTTTTCTGCCCTGATCGCTGTTTTTATTATTATGGGATATATCACCAAGGTAGAGGAAGAAGCCGCCCTGGACGCTAATCTTGTAACGGCTGTCGTGGCAAAGAAATATATTTCTAAATTTGATTTAATACAAAAGGACATGGTCAGAATTGAAAAGATCCCCTCTAAGTATTTATCGCCGGGAAGCATCCGTTCTACCAAAGAACTGTTTGACAGTCAGGGAAGAGCGAAATTCATCACCTATGTTCCCATTCTTGAAGATGAAGTTATCACAAGCACAAAATTGACTGTCCCGGGTGGGGCGACAGGACTTTCCGTAGTGGTCCCCAAGGGTCAGCGGGCCATCGTCATCCCTGTTGTGGAGGACGCGCTTTCAGGTGGTTTGATCAAACCGGGTGATAAAATAGACCTGATCGCTTCTTTTGAGGATAAAACAGTTATATTGTTGCAGAATCTTATGATCCTGTCGGTGGGGCAGAAGATATTAGGAGAGGAACTGGAGAAAAGGAAGAAACAGGGGGGGCTTGATCTTGGTCTGGGTGATTCCGGCAGCCTTCAGTCTGTAACCCTGGCTGTCACGCCGGAAGAAGCTCTGAAAATATCGTTTGCCAGGGATAAATGCCGGTTTAATGTCGCCTTACGTAATACACTCGATAATCAGATTATTAATATTGGCGCTGTGAACAATAACAATCTGATCGGGATACCCGTATCTCCCAAAAAATCCATTACGATCTATGAGGGTGGAGAGAGCATTATCAAGGAATTTTTTGGAAAGTAATTCCTCTTCATAAGGAGATAATTTATGACGTTATTCAGAAATATCATTATTATTATATTACTTTTTCTTATTATCCCTCCGGTTTATTCTCAGGAAAAGATCTTTCTATTTAAAGGAGAGTCCAAAAGCATGACGTTTGATACCCCTGTGAACAAGATCTCCATCGGGGATAAACAGATCGCCGGTGTCCGGGCTCTTTCCTCTACAGAAATACTTTTAACGGGAAAAAATATCGGGGTGACATCCATCATTATCTGGACGGATGAAGGAACCAAGTTATCCAAAGAAGTTGTTGTTTCTGAAGCCGACCTCGGGAAAGTGATGGGTGAAGTGAGAGACGCCTTAAGAAGGGTCAAAGGGGTCTCGGCTTCCATGAAAAAGGAGAAAATAGTATTAGAGGGCAGGGTTGAGGATGATAGAGATGTCACGATTATTTCAGGATTGCTTTCGAAATACAGAGGGGTCATAACCAGCTTTGTGAGTTTGCCGGTGCAGATGATAAAGATCAACGCCAGGGTCGTTGAAATATCCGGCACCTATGAGCGAAATCTCGGTGTGGACTGGCAGAGACGGTTCAACTTTCAGGAAAATGATATTAGAGGCGTATATCAGGTTGGAAAGATCGAAAGGCTCACCAAGCTGGATGCCTGGCTTGAAGCGCAGGAGAAAGAAGGCAAAGCCAAGATCATTGCCCGGCCGAATATCATTGTCGTGAACGGTCAGACCGCTGAATTCCATTCCGGCGGAAAAATTCTTATCCCCATGTTCTCCGAAGGCCAGGTAGCGAGTGTCGATGAGAAAGAATATGGCGTAAAACTTTTTGTTGTGCCTTCCGGTGACAGGCAGAGTGGTTTGATCCATACCGCTGTCAATATCGAGGTCTCCTCACTTGATTGGAAAAACGGAGTCGCCTATTCCGGAGGCACCATCCCGGCTATCAAGACAAGAAATCTTAATACCATCATTGATATTAAACTGGGAAAGACCATTGTGATCGGGGGGCTTTTAATGGATGAGGAGGAAGAGTTTGAACAGAGAGTCCCTATTCTTGGCCATATTCCCCTTCTGGGTCTTCTATTCAAGTATACAGAAAAAAAGGCTTATAAGACAGAATTGGCCATATTCTTAACTCCTTCTTTTATTAATTTTATCGGGGAGGAAATATCAGAGTAAATGAGTCATAATAATTTTTTAAATAAATTATTGTGCCACAAGCAGAATACTCATTATGATCATTGTTTCAAACTAAGAATTTGCTCCAGGCCGGTTTTTATCTGCGCACGATGTCTGGGGTTATATCCTGTTGCCATTCTGAATTTATTCCTTTCCCATAAATATAAGATCAATTTTACCTATTCTGCTGAAAAAAATCTAATATTTTATTCCATGATCCCTCTTGTTATGGATTGGAGCCTTACGGCCCTGGGGATCATTAAAAGCCATAATGTGATACGCTTTTCAACGGGTGTGATCGCTGCCTTCGGGCTATCCCGATGGTGGTACCTTTACCTTACTGATCAATATATGGATATTTTCTGGTATATTGCCAGGACCTTTGGTGTTTTTACCGGTGTCATTTTAGTTATTCTCTTAATAAGAGGAGGGCTGAGATGATCTGGATGAAACTGGGTATACTGTTGTTTTCCTTTCTGGCAATGTTCATGGGTGTATACTACCTGGTCGATCTTTATTCTAAAAAGAGAAAAAAGGCTGTAAAACCAAAGAAGGCCGCTAAAAAGATACCCGGTAAGCGATATCAAAAATATAATCAGTTCATAACAGTTTTCCCTCATATTAGTTATAAACAATATATCCTTGTGAAATATGGCCTGGGTCTTTTTATATTCTTTTTTTTAACAAGCTTTATCAATATTATTTTTGGAGGGGTCGGATTTATTATAGGAGTAAAGGCTCCTGATATAATAACCGGATTCATTCATCGCAAAAGGATCAATAAGTTCGAATTACAATTAGTTGATGGCCTGGGAATGATCGCTAATGCGCTCAAAGCCGGTTCTTCTTTTTTTCAGGCCGTAGAGGTCATGGTCAATGAGCTAAAGCCGCCGATATCAAAAGTGTTCGGTGATTTTTTAAAAGAGGTCAGAATGGGAGCTTCCAATGAATCCGCTCTGGATAATCTGGCCTCCCGGATTGACAGTGAGGAATTGAAGATCGCGACGGTTTCCATTAATATTGCCCGTGAAGCAGGGGGTAATCTATCCGAGATCCTGTTCCATATTTCTGATACGATCAGAGAAAGAGAGAGGATAAAAAGAAAGATCGATGCGCTCACCTCTCAGGGTAAAATGTCAGGAATAGTGGTGGGCTCTATGCCGTTACTTCTGGCTGTTGTCCTGTACAAATTAGACCCTGAAATGATGGGGCCCCTGTTTTCCTCATTTTTAGGTCAGGTCGTATTATTGTTCGTGATGATCATGATCACGGTTGGATTTGTGTGGATCAGGAGGATCATAACCATTGATGTTTAGGTGAAAGAATAATGGAACTATTATTAAGTGTTATTTTATTATTTTATGCTGCCACTGTATTCTTTTACAGTCTTATACCTAAAAAAGGCAAGGAACTGGTTCTTTTAAAGCGATTGAAGAAATCCACGGAAGTTCTAAAGAAAAAAGGGCTTTTAACAGGTTTCATTGATAACTTTGTCGGCTATATTGAGATAAGGACAAAGCGATGGAATGTTAAATTTATCAACGCTTACAAGGACAACCTTGAGGAGATGTTAAATCGCGCTGCTTTGCAGGACAAGCTCACGCATCATCGGTTTTTTGCCATCCAGATCGCATCAGGTATCGGGGGCATGGTTTTTTATCTTCTTGTTCTGGTGTTTTTACTGGAAGCTATTGAAATGAATGTTATCTATCTCTTTTTATTCCTCCTGGTTGGATTTTATATGCCTATCCTGTGGATGCAGGATATAAGGAAAAAACGGGAAAAAAAGATATTAAAGGCTCTTCCGGATACACTGGATCTTTTAACATTGTGTGTTGAGGCGGGCCTGGATTTTTCAGCCGGGATAAATAAGATAGTTACCAAAGGCAAAGAAGGGCCTTTAAAAGATGAGTTTGCCCGGTTGGAAAATGAGATCAGCATTGGCGCTTCCCGTATCGAGGCTTTAAGAAACATGATGAAACGGAATGATATTGATGACCTTGGTTCATTCCTTATATCCCTGATCCAGGCCATAAAGATGGGAACGAGTTTGGCTCCTATTCTCAGAGCGCAGGCCGAGCAGATACGTATGAAACGTTCTTTACGGGCAGAAAAGATAGCCGCGGAAGCGCCTGTCAAAATGCTGGGTCCGCTTCTGATCTGTATTTTCCCGACAGTCTTTATCATTATTTTTACACCGATTATCATGAAATACCTAATTAAATAAAGGGTGGTGATTTTTATGAGATATTATGTGATAACTATTTTCATGGTCATATCCTTAATATCTTATTCACGGGGCCATGGTGGGGTAACCGGTTTTCAACAGCGCATTAATATTGACGCTAAATTCATGAGTCTGGCTGATGCGTATGATGCTATCACCTATGATTCCAGCAGTATTTATTATAACCCGGGGGGGCTGGTCAATATAAAGGATACAGTCCTGTTCGTTTCCTATATGCCGGTATGGGATAATCTCACACACATCTATTTTGTCGGGGCAGGTTTTGATACGGGTTTTCTTCCTTTAGGGATCGGCGTGATCAATATAGGAAGCACGGGGATCAAGGAGAGAAGCGATTCCCCTGAAGTGATCGATCTTTTGGATTATCAGGATATTTCACTCTTTGCATCCACGGGGCTGGAACTGGTGAACGGCTTTTCCATCGGGGTTCGCGGCGGGTTCTATTATCAGAAAGTTTCCACGTATCATGACTGGGGAGCGGGTCTTGATGCCTCTTTCCTCTGGAGAGTGAAGAATCCCTATGATTTTACAAAAAGCAGGATCATGAGGATCCTTCAGCCGATTTCGTTTGGAGTAATTTTTTATAATATATTGCCTCCTGAAATTAATTTATATGAAAAATCAATAAAATTTCCTCTTATGGTCAAAGGGAGTCTGAGCTATCGCTTTCGAACAGCCTGGAACTTTTTAGATACAGAGATCGGCCTGGGAATTGAGTCGATCTCTGAACTTGACAGTTATCAATATAATACGGGTATTGAATTTAAACTCTGGAAGATCTTTTATATCAGGGGCGGTTATAAAATAGAAGATGAGATATTCACTCTGGGATC
>JAFGFC010000108.1 GCA_016931325.1 Spirochaetota bacterium
CGCCTGATCAACAACGGCCAGGGCGGAATTGGAATTCTGAGGTGTGGAAAGGCTGACTCCTTCCAGCTGTAATCCTTTAATGGTCATGGTTCCGATGAAGGAACGGACACGCTGGTCCTGATTCGCTCCAATATGGAACCACATGGAAGCCGTCGGTTGCCCGCCGGTAGCCGGATTGGCAAACCTTCCCGTTAACATCCGCATCCCGTTGTACTGAGCTGAAGTGGCGACCCTTTCGATCTCATTCAAAAGTGATGAGACTTCGACCTGGATCTGCATCCTGTCTTCAGGCGTATAGATTCCATTGGATGCCTGAATGGCCAGTTCCCTTACTCTCTGAAGAATATCCTGGACTTCCTGAAGATATCCCTCTGTTAATTGAATAAAGGAAACAGCATCTTCGGCATTCCTGGAAGCCTGTTTAAGGCCTCTCACCTGAGACCTCAGCTTTTCAGATACAGCCAGACCGGCCGGGTCGTCCCCTGCTCTGTTGATCCTGTAACCTGATGAGAGTTTCTCAATATTCTTTGAGATACTCCAATCATTGAACTTCAAAGCTCGATTGGCAAAGACCGCAGTAACATTGTGGTTAATTATCATAGGGTATCCCTCCCTATTCATTAAATTTCAGCATCCATGCTGATTTTATACTTTGCTTTTTCAGATATATGCGTGAAATGAACTCAGGGGAAAGTTCATCCCTTAGCTGAAAAAGAAAGTTCCTGACTGATCCCTAAAGAATAGGCTATTATCCGCCCAGAAGTGTCAGGACAGTTCTTGTCTTCAGATTAGCCTGAGCCAGCATGGCTGTTCCGGATTGAGCCAGTATCTGATTTTTGACAAAACCAACCATTTCCTCAGCCATATCAACGTCTCTGATCCTGGATTCTGCCGCCTGCGTATTTTCATAAGCGCTCATCAATCCTCTGGTAGCATGTTCCATTCTGTTCTGATAAGCTCCCATATCAGCTCTCTGTTTGGAGACTTTCACCAGAGCATTGTCCAGAACAGCAATAGCCGCATTGGCTTTTTCCGGTGTGGAAAGGGAAATGATCGTATTGTCATTGCCTCGAACACCAAGCCCTTTGGCTGTCATGGTTCCTATGAATACTCTTTCACGCTGATCCTGATTAGGACCGATATGGAACCACATCGAAGCTGTGGGTTGACCACCTAAAGCCGGGTTGGCAAACTTCCCGGTCAAGATGTTCATGGTGTTGAACTGGCCTACAGAAGCGATCCTGTCAAGTTCATCTACCAGAGATGAAACTTCTACCTGGATCTGCATTCTATCTTCAGAAGTATAGACACCATTAGAAGCCTGGATAGACAATTCACGGAGTCTTTGCATAACATCCTGAGATTCCTGAAGATATCCTTCTGCAGTCTGGATAAAAGAAATACCGTCTTCGGCATTTCTTGCAGCCTGTCTCAGGCCCCTTATCTGAGATCTCATTTTCTCAGATACAGCAAGACCTGAAGCGTCATCGCCTGCCCTGTTGATCCTGTACCCTGAAGAAAGTTTTTCAATGTTCTTATCCACTTCCCAGTGGACGAACTTTAAGGTACGGTGGGCGTAAATAGCACTTAAATTGTGGTTAATAACCATTCTAGTGTACCTCCTTGTGGTTTTTTCCGTTCAAGCATCCCTGCCTGAACAAAGGTATTTGTTCTAGTTCAAGCCATCACCTCCTTTGCAAACGCACTATACCCTATTCTTACTTTTCGGAATTTCCGTTAATCAACTTTAGCTTTATTTTACTTTTTTTATGTGGTTACTATAGCTTTCGGAATTCCTGTGGCTGATATTTAATTTTATCTTCCCTTCCCTCCCCCGTTTGAGGACACTTTGAATTTTCTAAATCTTGTGTTTTTTAATATACTATGTGCCTGTTATTCCACTTTTTTATTTTCCGGAATTGGAAGCCCAAATTTTGCCAAGGATGGCAAAATGGGCGGACACCTCGGAGGCTTATAGGATATAAGCCGAGAATGAGGAAAATAAAAAGAGTGGAATAACGTAAATAAAATTTTAAACATCCGATCCAAAAATAAAATTTAAATTACCGAAAAGACTTGACATCCCAATTGAAATATAATATATTTCTTTCAATAAAAATTAAGTCCTCAATTAAAAACATTTTACAAGGAGGTCCTTATGAAAGGTTCTAAAATCTCCCTTTTTATATTAATCATAGCAAGTATTTCCTTATATTCCCTGCCTCTATATTCACAGGCAACGATCGATACGGTTGTGGGAAGTGGCCAGGTTGGTTATAATGGTGACGGTATTCTTGCTTCACAGGCCAAACTCTATTCTCCTATGGCTGTTTGTGTCGATGATGCAGGCAACATCTATGTGGCTGATTCCCAGAACAACAGAATAAGAAAAGTCGATGTTATGGGTGTAATCATGACAATCGCCGGGAACGGTGTCTTCGGCAGTATGGGTGATGAAAGACGGGCCGTAGAAGCGGCCCTGGCTTTCCCCATGGGGGTCTGTGTTGAGACAGTGGATAAAGCCAACAATAAATTCCGCATTTATATCGCTGACACGAGAAACAACCGCATCCGTATGATCAATGAATTCGGGATCATCCGGACCATTGCCGGTAGCGGGCGATTCGGCGGCAGCGGCGATAACGGACCGGCTATCAAGGCGGACCTGGCCTGGCCGTCTTCCGTGGCCCTTGATAACGCCGGTAATGTTTATGTGGCTGATACTCAAAACAATAGAGTCAGATTAATCTTTAATCCCAATAACAAACCCGGTGCCGGTTCTATCGGTTCAGCCCCCCATATTAAAAATCCTAAACCCGGTTATATTTATACCATTGCCGGGACGGATTTTGGCGGCTATGGCGGTGACGGCGAGATGGCTATTATTGCTAATTTAAATCAACCATGGGATGTTTATCCTTCCAACGGTGACGTTTATATCTCTGACAAGAATAATCACATTATCCGCAAGGTTGATAAAACCGGCAAAATCTCCACTATTGCCGGGCTCCCTGCGATCCCCGGATATTATGGTGATGTGCTGAAAGCGACAGAAGAAAAATTACATACTCCTTATGGATTATGGACAGACGGCAAAACCGTCTATGTAGCCGATGCCATGAATTCCAGGATCCGTTCGATCGACCCGGCTGCTAACAAGATCTCAACTTATGCCGGTATAGGAATTTTTGGTTTTGCCGGAGACGGCGCGCCTGCTTTGAATTGTATCATGTCACATCCCATTGATATTTTTGGAGATGGGAAAGGCAACTTTTATATCTCTGACCTGGAAAATGCCGTTATCAGATTGATTAAAACCGGAGGCAGTTCCGGAGGAACCAGAACAACACAATAAACTAAAATAGTTATACATATTTAAATAAAAAAGGAGACTCTCTGCAAAGCAAGAGGGTCTCCTTTTTTATTCTATCAAATTATTTTCATCCTTATTGAGGCTTTTCATCGTCCTCTATTAATTTTTTCAGATCATCAGGCAGCTTGGATTGAGCCGCTCTGATATTTTCTTTCTGTATCTCTTCGTATATCTCTTTTCTGTAGATCTTTATATTTTTAGGAGCTTTGATGCCTATTTTAACCTGTTCTCCCTGTACATCCAGTATCATAACTTCAATATCATCCTGAATGATAATACTCTGATTTACTTTTCTGGCCAGAACCAGCATCCTTTATTCCTTTTTCTTATTAACTTTGGCTGTTTTTTTCATCTCTTCAATAACAGGACAGCGTATGGGGTAATCTTCTTTTAACGAGATCACCTGCTTTCCGATATTTTTCTCAACATTAATAATAATAGGACCCTGCAGGTTGGCGGTCATTTTTTCAGGTTCCTTTGGTACGGTCACAATAACAAAATCCAGCACCTTTTTGTCTTTTTTATCAAGGCCAATGCTTTTATAATCCTCCTGAGAGATCTCCAGCTTGTAATCCGCTTTAAATTGCACCGGCTGGATAAGGATAAAAGCCAGGGCCGGTTCTTCTGAAGACTGAAGCCACAAAAAAGGGCTCCCCGGGTTTTCTAAAAGATAGAACTTTTTATACTGTTCAAATCCAAATAACCCGTCCGGGAAGGTGATCTGTTGTGTCTCGTCGACTTTGATCTCTCCAAAAGGTTTTGTTTTTATCTTTTTCAATGTCAACCTCCGAATCGCAATCCAGAAAGCCTGCCGGTTTTTATTCTCTTATCTTAAAAAATCCATAAGGGTAGGCCGTATGATCCTGGCCCCCACAGCCAGGGCAGACTTATGGATATATTCCAGCATCTGAAGGTCCATTACTGTTTTGGCCACATCTATATTCTCTGTCTTGGCCAGAATATCCGTCATATCCAGCTCTTCCATATTCAACCTTTTCTTAACAGTTGAAAATCTGTTCGATCTGGCCCCGATCTCTCCCAGATTTTTGGATAGATTCTCCATTCCATGCTGCAGATTTCCCAGATCATCGCTTCCCAGCTCTCTGGTCTTATTCTGATACAGATCATCTCTGATCTTCATGATGACATCAAAAATACTGTACCCTACTTTCTGCACATTATTGGCGAATTCATTGGGCCTCTGATTGACCATTTTCAGGCCGATATCCTGTAAAAAGGTACCCCCTTCAATGTCTTCCATCCACAGTTCATGAGGAGCCATTGTTTCCACGACGATCTGATTATCCCTCAGTGACGCCCTCACCGGGATATCAGCATTGTTGATCTTGTCCATGATCGTGTTTATCGTATCTGTGTTATTGATCTGGATCTCTTTTCCATCGATCCTTATCTTCTGGTCTTTGGTTGATGTATAGTTCGAAACATCTCCCTGTCCGATAATGACTTCATTTGTCGCCCAGAAAGCCATGTTCCCGACCAGATTAACAGGAGCATACTCCTGTTGTTCGATCTCTCTATCGTGTTTGCCGATATCTCCTTTGTAGATCACTTTGGTGATCATCTCCCTGTCGGCAAATTCAGGTTTGGCCTTTAATACTTCAAAAGGATTGATATTGGTTTGATAGCCGCTGAAAATAGACTCTCCTTTGAATTTAGAATTAGCGATCTGTACGATCTCTTTTAAATGTTCATCGATCTCAACAGCAATATTGATCCTGTCCTCTCGGGTATAGGTACCATGAGCTCCCTGAACAGTTAACTCTTCCAATCTATGGAATATATTCACTATGCTTCTTAAATTATCTTCGGCAAATTTTAATCTTGCCTCCCCTTCCTCAATATTATCAATGAATGTCTTTAATTCATTGATCCGGGTCCGGTACAGCATGGAATGAGCCGCCGCTACCGGGTCCTCGCTGGGTATCCTTACCTTTTTTCCTGTTGAAAGATTGTTCTGCAGCTGATCCAGATTTCTCTGATGCACATTCAAGTTATAAACTGTATCATTTTTCAGCATATTATGTGTGACTCTCATCATAATAAATTCCTCCTTGAATCTAGTTCATAGTTCTTCGTTCATAGTTTCTTTTCTTTAATGCTATGAACCATGAACTATGAACTACGAACGATTATTAAACACCCATCCTGTTAATAATGGTGTCCAGCATATGGTCCATGATACTGACCACTCTGGCTGAAGCGTTATATCCATGCTGGAACATGACCAGGTTGGCCATTTCTTCATCCAGATTCACGCCACTTAAGGATTGTCTGATATTCTTATAATTATCCAAAAGTTTTTCTGCGATCTCTGTTTCCAGTTTAGCCTGTTCTCCCAGAGATCCGGTCTCTGTGATAAGAGACGTGTAGTATTCATCAAAAGTGGCATTATCTCCGATCATCACCTTTTTATATCGCAACTCGGCTATTCTCAAAGCCGAAGTCCCGTCCCCCACTCCCGTCGGTATATCCAGATCACCGTCACCATTGCTGTCCGTCCCCCAGGCAGCAGCGATCTTTCCCACATCATTCTTAATCGCACTATTCACATCCCCCCATGAAGCGATATGATCCTGAGGTGTAATGGTATAGAAGGCCGCCCCACCCTGCAAAGCGGCAGAGGCGCCGGTCCTTGCCCAGTCATAGGCTCCGACTGCTCCTGAAGCCTTTAATACGCCTCCCACCCCAGCAAGAAAATCGCCGCTGTCTTCAACATGACGGATAATAAAGTGTTCATAGTTCTGAGACAACGTTGATTTTAAAACAATCCTGTTCCGGTGATCTAAATACGAGACCACTTCAGCGTTGGATTTGTTAATTCTGTCGATCACTTCCTCCACGGTATCACCGGGAAAATAGTTGACGGTAGCGGGAGCGCCACCCTGACTGTTGGCAGCAAATGTGATCACTCCTTGTGTCCCTATCTTTTCCTTTGGATCAAGGGTCCTGATGCCTGTCATCTTAAAAAGAGCCGTAGAATCCAGTGTTCCATCGTTATTGCTGTCATAATCCCCATTGATGGCTGTCGTGGCGGGTAAATATCTGAAAAAATCCCGATTGGTCACTCCATCCATGGCAAAACTATCCCTGTGGATCTCATTCACAAGATCCGTGAGATTCACGGCAAAATTATTCAGGTGAGCAAGCTGTTTTTTCAGGATATCATCCCTTATCTCTAATAATCCCTTCATTTCACCGCTTGTGATCGTTGGTGTCAGATTTATCTCTTTCCAGTAGATATCATGATAACCGTCTTTGGCCGGATTGGAGACCGCGGTCAGTTCCTGAAAAAGGGGACCCTGCACAAAATGTTCGCCCCTGATATAGACAATAAATTCGTCCTCTTCATTCCGCTGGATTTCAATATTCACCAGTTGTGATAACCTTTCTACTAAAAGGTCTCTTTTATCCATCAGGTCATTGGGCATATCCCCTAAATTAAGAGAACGCTGTATTTCAACGTTCAGATCACGGATCTTTTTACCCAGACCATTTATCTCATTTACTTTGGTTACAACCGCTATATCAACATTATCCTGGATATATTTCAACTGATTATAAGTATGTTTCAATGATTCCATCAGGGTAACAGCCCTTTCTTTCACGACCTTTCTGACAGACAACTCTGAGGGATTGTTAGCCAGTTCTTCCCAGGAAGCCCAGAAATTATCCAGCAACGTCCTTAAACTTAGATCCGTTGGTTCATTATGGACCAGTTCTGCCTGGTAAATAAAATCATTTCTTGTCTTCCAGTATCCGTAAAGGTCCAGAGTATTATTGATCTTATCATCTATAAACGCATTCCGTATCCTCTCTATACGGGCCGCAATAGTACCCTGTCCGATCTGACCCGCCCTTTGTTCCCGGTTCAGAGAGGGATCATACAGGGGATGCTCCGTTTCCAGGATCACCCTCTGCCTGGAATATCCTTCTGTCTCAGCATTGGTAACATTATGACCGGCTGTTTGTATAGCCTGCTGGTGAGCGATAATTCCCCTCTTACCCAACTCTATCCCCATAAATGTTGAAGCCATGGTTTTCCTCCTTGAAATTCGAGGTTCGACGTTCGACGACCCACATGATGTGGGGAGTGTCGAATCCCCCAAGGACGGATGGGATTCGACCAAAACGTCAAACTTTTACGTTCCTTTCAAACTTGGCGGTCAATAATACGCGCCTGATTATAGTTCTTTTTGTTCTTCCCATTGGAATAGGTTATGGCTTCCACATTCTGCAAAGAATGGGCAGCCTGATTAAAGAACTTTATGGAATCCATCAGCAATCTGCTGTTGATCGCATTGATCTTTTTCAGATCTTTAATATTTCTGACCAGTTCCTTTTTCTGTTTTTTTATCATGTTTTTGATCTCATTTTCTTCTTCCGGTATCTCCTCTAACAGGGCGCTCAAGACCCGGTGAGATTTGATCCTGTACTTTTGAAACAGTTTCTCGGCAATCGTTTCCCGTTCTTTTTCCTTTTTGGCCACCTGATCCAGGAACATCTCTTCATTTTCCGTTAATTTTTTAATATCATCAATATCCTGATTGACGATATGAGCATTCTTTAATTTCTCGATCTTTAAAAGTTCCTGGAAAATGGTGATTTCATCATTTAAAAGCCTGCTCAAGCGTTCTAAATTCTTTCCCTCCATAATCATTCACTTCCTTAATTAGTTTTTTCTTTATAAAAGCATTTCTGGTCTTTTACACATGGCTCCGATCACTTTCTGCCTTGTCTGACCCGCCTTTTCCAGCCGGTTCAGATAAGGATCAGAAATACTTTTATAGTAAGATTATCGTCCATTTAAAAAAAATTGTAATAATTTTTCAATAAATTTTCATGCAAAAATAATATTGATATAAGCCGAAAAGGAAAGTATACTATTAGCAGGGAAAAATCATATATGGTCAAAGGCCTTACCCTTGTTTTTATTATTTTTTTACTCTATCAGCCTGTTCAGGCCGCCTATTACGTGGATGACGACATCGGAAGTGATCTGAATCCCGGGACATTCTCCCTGCCGTTCGCCACCATACAGCAGGCTGTGGACATTTCAAGTTCAGGCATAACCAGCTCCACCTGTTTTGTCTATCCCGGTATCTACACCCAGAGTGTCACTATTTCATCAAATAAAAATAGTGGTTATCTGTATATCTCGAAACTCTCCAATGACTCCCCTCTGATGACGGGGAATCAAATAGCGGAATATGGTTTTAAAATAACGAATACAAGCCGGTTAATGATCATGGGTTTTACGCTCTGTCTTTATCAGAGAAGCGGTATCTTTATAGGAGGAAGCAGCACAAATAATATCATCCTGAAAAATACCACCTATTCCAACGGCTGGTACGGGATATGGCTCTGGGAAGATAATTTGAAAAACAATTTTATTCTCACCAATAACACATGGGGCAATACCTCTTATAATATCCAGTTATCCAGCTGTGATAATAATTTTATCATGTCCAATTATATACATAACAGTCAGGACAACGGGATGGGGATCATGGGAACAGCCACCAACAATTTCATCACCCGTAATATTGTTTATTCCAATGACTGGCACGGTATCCATGTGAATGCCTTTGCCTACCACAATCACATATCAAGCAATAATATATACGGGCGCTTGCAGTTTTCAGGTATTTTTCTTGAAGGGGCGGACAGGAATTTTATCTATCAAAATCGTTATCATCACGGGTGGGCCTATGGGATCTATTTAAGAGGAGACGCTGATAGTAATCGCATAACAGGGAACATCATGTGTTCCAACATGGGATATGGGATCTATCTGACCGATTCTGCCGGCAATACAGCTGATAACAACTTTATTGCCAGCAATCTTATCTGGTCCAATACCGCATCAGGCGTCCATATTGAAAGAGGTGATAATAATATAATCTTTACCAATGCGATCCATCATTCCATGTACGGTATTTCCATTGAAAACGACGGGACCAATAACCGCTTGATCAAAAACCTTATTTTTTCAAATAACAGCGGTTCAGGTATACATATTTATACCTTTGCCGGCGTTTCACCAAGGCATAATTATATACTGACCAACTATATCTATGGAAGTCAGATCATGGGCATTGAGATCAATGATGCCTATGATAGTGTTATGGAGTATAACAGGATATTTGATAACGGACAACTGGCTCTTTATATTAAAGAATCCACAAACGGTATTTTTCGCTATAACATGATCCATGACAATAATTTAGGTATACTGTATACCAATTCCTATTCCACTATAAGTCTTAACTCCATTACTAATAATACCTACGGTGTTTATTTTAAGAGCTCTTTTAGCCGGGGCTTTGCCGGGAACAACCTGCAGAAGAACTCTTCTTTTGCTGTTATCAATTCTTCCCCTCATGTAAAGTTGACAAATAACTGGTTCGGGACAACATCAGCCGGGGGTATAGCCAGCATGATTTCCAACCATGGCGGATACTCGAATTTTATCCCCTACCGGTTATTCGGCCCTTTTGATACAACAGGGGGCGATACAACAACTTTGCCAAAAATAACAATTCTTACCTCCTATACGACCAATCTCAGTACAGTGATTTTGAGATGGCAACGGACAACTGGAGGAGATTTTACAAAATATAACGTCTACCACACAACCAACACCAGCCTCTGGAGCAATCTTTCCTTTAATGATGTTTTTACCCAGATCAATTCCATTAGTCAGACCAATATCACCAATTATAATGTTCCCACCGGAAGATATTACTATTTTGTGACCAGCCTGGATGACCCCGGCTCTGTTTTTACCAATGAAAGCTGGTACTCACCCCCGACTACCCCTGTGATCACATTTACTCCTCATTCCGGTCCCTTTTATGTGGATGTGCAATCCGGAAATGATATCAATTATCCGGGATCATTTTCTTATCCCTTTAAAAGTATCCAGAAAGCCTCTGATGTTATCTCTGCCGGAGTTTCCTCCTCGATCTGTTATATTTTTCCGGGCACCTACAACGAAAAGATCACCATTAAATCCAATAAAAATAATAATTTCATGGTTCTTACAAAACTTTCTAACGACGCGCCTGTTATCACCGGTTCTTATTCTTCTAATTACATGATAAAATTGACCAACGCCAGCAAAGTTATGATTAAAGATCTTATAATAAAAGCCTCGGGCTGGAGCGGTATTATGATCAATGGCAATGCATCAAACAACTGGATCGTGGGGAACCGGATCTATTCAAACAATAATGATGCCATATTAATTCAGGGCGAAAACGCAGATAATAATTATGTGTTAAGCAACCATATGTGGGGAACCACCATTGACTGGGCTATTGTGCTCTGGAGCGGGGATAATAATATTATCAAATCAAATTATATCCATAATAATGCCTGGGATGGCATACAGGTACTGGGGACATCAAAAAGCAATATCATCATTCACAATACGATCTATTCCAATGACTGGCAGGCCATAAGAATAACATCAGATGACGCAGATGATAATATTATTATGTATAATGATCTATGGGGATTGAATCAGGACATAGGTATTCATATACGCGAAGGAGATAATAATATTGTACGGTCTAACCGAATTCATCATAATGAAAACCATGGTATATACTTTTTTAATTCCTCAACAAGGAACATCTTAACCCAGAATGAAATATTTTCAAATAATCTGACAGGCATCTATCTTTTTTTCAGCTCGGCGAATGATAACGTAATTTCCTCAAATCATATATGGGGAATGAACCAGGATAACGGCATAGTCCTGGATGGGAGTCACAGGAACAGGATTGTCAGGAATCTGATTCACGATAACCAATACTCGGGGATTGCGATCCGAGGCGCTTCGGAAGGTTCAATTGTCATTAACAACACGATTTCCGGAAGTATCTTTTCTAATGGTGTTATATGGGAAAATACCTCATTCGGCACAATGTATAATAATATAATCGTCTATAATGGGAATGCGACAGGTGACTACGGAATTCAAAAAACCTCAACAGGCACAGTATTGTTAGCTTTTAATGATCTCTTCGGCAATGTATCAGGACCTACCAATGGCACCTTCACATGGGGCAATGGGAATATCTTTCAGGACCCTTTGATCGATCCCGTCACTTTTTTCTTATCAACCAATACATCACCGGCCGCGGACAGCGGCACCAATATAGCCGGTATTTCTGATATCTTTTACGGGCCAGGCCCGGATATGGGCTGGAAAGAATATTATCCCCCTGTTCCCCTGTCTGTCGGTCTTGATCTTATCCTACCACCTGATATAGCCGTATATCCCAATTATCTGGATCTTTCCACTGAGCAGATAGCCAGAATTGTTTTTGGCATATCCTGCCAGGTAGAG
>JAFGFC010000109.1 GCA_016931325.1 Spirochaetota bacterium
CTCCTTGGGGATTCGGCCCAACAAACATCCTGTTCTTAGCCGAATCCAAACCCCTCCTTGGGGATTCGGCCCAACAAACATCCTGTTTGTTGAGAAACTTCTTGCCATTTGTTTTCAAGATATTATATTTCACTCAATTTATTTAACTTGAGGAGGCAGGATGCTATCCCAATTATCAGAAGGACTTACCTTTGATGATGTGTTGCTTCTTCCCGGAAAGTGCGAGGTCGATTATAATGAGATAAGCCTCAGTACAAACGTAACAAGGCATATTAAACTAAAGATCCCCATCCTGTCTGCTGCCATGGATACTGTTACGGAAGCCAGGCTGGCTATCGCTCTGGCACAGCTGGGAGGCATAGGCATTATTCACAAGAATTTTAGTCCTGAGGAACAGGCTCAGGAAGTGGAAAAGGTAAAACGGTATGAAGGGACCAAGATCTCCCGGCCGATTACTGTCTCTCCGGAAGATAAATTAGAAAAGATAATGATGATGCGCAAACAGTATGGTGTATCCGGTTTTCCGGTCGTAAAAGGGAAAAAACTGGTAGGGATCGTGACTCATCGTGATGTCAAATTCCTCAATGATTATAATGTCAGGGTAAAAGATATAATGACAAAAAAGCTGGTCACGGCCCAGGAGAATATTACAGCGAAAAACGCTGAAAAAATATTCAGGACCCATAAAATAGAAAAGCTGCCGCTGGTCGATAAAAGGGGGAATTTCAAAGGTCTTATGACCTCCAAGGACCTTTTGATCAACAAGGTCTTTCCGAATGCGACCAAGGATAAAGAAGGGCGGCTTCTGGTGGGCGCGGCGGTTGATGTTGACCTCAATCTTAAACGGGAAGAGATGCTGGTCGACCAGGGTGTGGACGTGCTGGTCGTGGATAAGGCTCATGGCCATACGGAAAATGTCAAGGACAAGATCCAGGTGCTGAAGAAGAAATTCAAGACTATAGATGTTGTTGCCGGGAACTGCGGTACAGCGGAATGCGCTGAATTCTTGATCAAAGCCGGCGCGGATGCCGTCAAAGTGGGTATCGGCCCTGGTTCCATCTGTACAACGCGGGTGATCTCCGGTGTGGGTGTGCCCCAATTAACAGCCATTGTTCAAACTTCAAAAATAGCCAAAAAGTACAATATCCCTCTTATTGCCGACGGCGGGATAAAATATTCCGGTGATATTGTCAAAGCCCTGGCAGCCGGGGCTTCCACTGTTATGCTCGGGAATCTGTTAGCCGGCGTGGAAGAGAGCCCGGGTGAGCTCATCCATTACCGCGGCAAGAGTTACAAGGTCTATCGGGGTATGGGTTCTATCGCCTCTATGATAAAAGGCGGCGCTTCCAGATATTTCCAGGCCGGTGAAGAAGAGTATGAAAAGTTCATACCCGAAGGTATCGAAGGACAGATCCCTTATCGCGGAAGTTTGGCCGGTATTGTGCATCAGCTGGTGGGTGGTATAAAATCCGGTATGATGTATATCGGCTGCAAGAATATTCATGGTCTTCAAAAAGCAAAATTTATTAAAGTAACATCAAGCGGTGTCACGGAGAGTCACCCTCATGATGTTGAGATCATAAAAGAGACACCGAATTACTGGAGGGAGTAAACTGGGCGGAAAAGCGATACTTATGCTGGAAAATGGGACCTGCTTTTATGGCAGGTCATTTGGCGCCCCGGGCGAGAAACTGGGAGAGGTTGTCTTCAATACGTCCCTTACCGGTTATCAGGAGATCTTAACTGACCCTTCTTACAAGTCCCAGATAGTTACCATGACCTATACCGAAATAGGCAATTATGGCACAAATGATCAAGATCATGAATCCATTCATCCGTGGGTGGAAGGATTTATTGTTAGAGAGTACAGTAAACGATATTCCAATTTCCGCGCCAGGGAATCTCTTGAAGATTACCTGAAAAAATACAGGATCATGGCCTGTGAGGATATTGATACACGCATGCTTACAAGGATCTTGAGAATGCGCGGGTCCATGAACGCTATTCTCTCCACAGAGGATTTTAATAAAAACAGGTTATTAAAAAAGATAAAGAACTGGGAAGGCATCGTCGGAGTCGATCTGGTCAACCGCGTGACCCGGCAGGATGTCTGGAGAACAGAATTTTATAAAACCAAAAAAAGATATCCCGTTGTGGTGTTTGATTGCGGGGTCAAACACAATATCCTGAGGCTTTTAGAAAGTTTTGAATTGCAGCCGGTCGTTGTGCCGTCTTTTTTTACTTACAAGGAGATTTTAGCTCTGAAACCCAAAGGCATTATGCTCTCCAATGGCCCTGGTGATCCGGCTCCGGTAAAAAATGTTATCGAGACGGTCAAAGAACTTTTGAATTATTCTATTCCCACTTTCGGGATCTGTCTGGGTAACCAGATGCTCGGGCTGGCTCTGGGCGGCAAGACCTATAAATTGAAATTCGGGCATCATGGCGGCAATCACCCGGTTATGAACCTGAAAAGCCGGCAGGTCGAGATAACCGTGCAGAACCATAATTTCTGTGTTGATATAAAATCTCTGGGGGATGAGGTCCAGATCACACACCTGAACCTGAACGACAAGACCTGCGAGGGGATGAAGCACAAGAAATTACCCCTGTTTTCCGTTCAGTATCATCCTGAAGCCTCACCCGGCCCCTGGGATTCAAGGTATTTGTTTAAAAATTTTTACAGACTGATTGAAAAAAACATTAAAAAATAGAAATATATATTAGTAGTTTTTCGTTCATGGTTTTTTGTTTAAATTCATAAAAAATGAACGAAGAACGTGAAACGAAAAACTGCCTTAAGAAAATCATAGTTATTTAAGGATAAAGAATGCCTAAGAGAACAGACATAAAATCGATCATGATCATCGGTTCCGGTCCTATTGTGATCGGCCAGGCCTGCGAGTTCGATTATTCCGGAACACAGGCCTGCAAAGCGCTGAAAGAAGAAGGGTACCGTGTTATCCTTGTCAACAGCAATCCGGCAACGATCATGACAGATCAGGAACTGGCGGATGCCACTTATATCGAACCTTTGATCCCTGACGCGCTGGAAAAGATCATAAAAAAAGAGCGACCTGACGCCCTGCTCCCCACTCTGGGAGGGCAAACGGCTTTAAATCTATCCATTATGCTGGCTGAAACCGGAGTTTTAAAAAAATACAAAGTGGAACTGATCGGCGCTTCGGAAAAGGCTATCAAAAAGGCTGAAGACAGGGACCTGTTTAAAAAAGCCATGCGAAAGATCGGGCTTGATGTTCCTGAAAGCGGGTATGCTCGCTCGTTAAAAGAAGCAAAACTGATTGTTAAAAGAATAGGTTATCCGATCATCATACGGCCTTCGTTCACCCTTGGGGGCGAAGGCGGCACCATTGTGGAGAATGATCAGGAGCTGCCAAGAAAGGTAGAATGGGGTTTGAGCAAATCTCCCAATCATACCATACTGATGGAAGAATCCCTGATCGGCTGGAAAGAGTACGAACTGGAAGTGATGAGGGATATTAAAGACAATGTGATCATTATCTGTTCCATAGAGAATTTTGATGCCATGGGGATCCATACCGGCGACAGTATCACCGTGGCGCCGGCCCAGACCTTATCAGACAAAGAATATCAGTTGATGAGAGAAGCCTCTAAAAAGATCATTCGTGAGATCGGTGTGGATACAGGCGGAAGTAATATCCAGTTCGCCAATCATCCCCAGACAGGCCGCATGGTGGTCATTGAGATGAATCCCCGCGTCTCCCGCTCATCGGCTCTGGCGTCCAAGGCCACGGGATTTCCCATCGCCAAGTTCGCGGCCAAACTGGCCTGCGGCTATTCGCTGGATGAGATCCCCAATGATATCACAAAAAAAACACCGGCCTCATTTGAGCCCGTTCTGGATTATGTGGTCACAAAAATACCGCGATTCGCTTTTGAGAAATTTACTCAGGCTGATGAGACGCTCAATACCTCGATGAAATCGATCGGTGAGGTTATGGCCATTGGCCGCACCTTCAAAGAGTCGCTCCAGAAAGCCCTGAGAGGACTGGAGATAAAACGGTATGGCCTTGGCGGGGATGGCCTGGCCTATCAGAAGATCATTGAACTGGCGCCCGGACTGGGCGGCCCCGCCCTGAAGGGGATCATGGAGGAGATCAAGCGAAATCTCTATGTTCCCAACTGCGACAGGGTCTTCAAGATAAAATATGCGCTGGAACTGGGTATTTCAGCGGATGAGATCTACCGGTTATCGCATATCGACAGATGGTTCATCTATCAGATCAAAGAGATTTTGGATATGGAAACGCGTTTGAGGAAGGAAAAATTATCTGATGATCTTTTAAAACAAGCGAAGCGCATGGGATTTTCTGATTATCAGATCGGCTATCTTTCAGGAAAGAATGAAAAACAGATAAGAAAGATCCGCCAGCTGAGAAAAATAAATCCTACCTATAAACTGGTTGATACCTGTTCAGCCGAATTCCCCGCTTATACGCCTTATTATTATTCCACCTATGAAACAGAAGATGAAGTAAAAACCGATAACAGGAAAAAAGTGATGGTGATCGGGTCCGGCCCTAACCGGATAGGGCAGGGGATCGAGTTCGACGCCTGTTGTGTCCATGCCTCCATGGCTCTGCGCGATATGGGTTATGAGAGTATCATGGTCAACAGTAATCCCGAGACCGTGAGCACGGATTATGATATCTCTGACCGGCTCTATTTTGAACCCATTACTCCTGAAGATGTTATCCATATCTATCAGAAAGAGAAACCTCTGGGTGTGATCCTGCAATTCGGGGGACAGACATCCATCAATATTGCTCATGCCCTGCATGAAGCCGGCGTAAGGATACTGGGCACCAGTGTCAAATACATTGATATTGCCGAGGACAGGGAGAAATACTCCAAACTGTTGAAAAGTCTGAACATACCCATGCCCGCTTATGGCATGGCAACCACCATTGAGGAGGCAAAACGGATAGCAAAAAGGATCGGCTACCCGGTTATGATAAGGCCGTCCTATGTTCTGGGCGGCCGTGCCATGGAGATCGTGTATGAAGAGAGCAAACTGGAGAGTTTTTTCAGGGAAGCGGCGTCGGTCTCGGAAAAATATTCGGTGCTCATCGATAAATTTCTGGAGAACGCTCTGGAGATGGAAGTGGATGCCATGTGTGACGGCAAAGATGTCTATTTTCCGGGTATCATTGAGCATATCGAAGAAGCCGGGGTCCATTCCGGTGATAGCGGCGGTATCTTTCCTTCTTTTTCCGTGCCGGAAAATATTAAGAAACTGGCTAAAAAGTACTCTACAAAGATAGCCAGGGCTTTTAAAACAATCGGGCTTTTAAATATTCAGATGGCGTTAAAAGGCAATGTGCTGTATGTCCTGGAAGTCAACCCGCGTGCCAGCCGTACCGTTCCCTATGTGAGTAAGGTCTGCGGCATTCCCCTGGCCAAGATGGCCACACAGGTCATCTTGGGGAAAAAGATAAAGGATCTCAAATTAAAAGAGTATAAGGGTGAATTTATCGGGATCAAGGAATCGGTCTTTCCCTTTATCCGTTTCACCAATACGGATACGGTCCTGGGGCCTGAGATGCGCTCGACAGGCGAGGTCATGGGCTATGGCAAAACGTTCAAAGAGGCGTTCTGGAAATCCCAGGCTGCTGCTTCTATGGTGATTTCAGACAAGCCGGGCAATATGATCGTATCTCTCTCAAGGACAAACAAAGATGAGGCTTTCCCTTCTGTAAAGAAATTATATAATATCGGTTATCGGATCTACGCGACAGAAGGCACGCATCTTTATTTAAAAGAGAGAGGGATCAAGTCCACCATGATCCCCAAGATATCGGAGGGTAAAGATAACATCCTTGATTATATAAGAAAAGGTCATATCAAGATGATCATCAATACACCCAGCGGCCGCCGCTCTCTTTCAGACGGATTCCTCATCCGCCGCGAAGCTTATATCAACAATATCCCCATCTACACCACTGTCCGCGGCCTCCAGGCTGTGGCTGATTCCCTGCCTTTAAAAAAGTGGGATGTGTATAGGATACAACATTAGGCGTTCTACGTTACCCCGTTCGACGTGCGACGTAATAAGAAAATGACTGTCATTGCGAGCACCCTAGCGAAGCAGGGTGCGTGGCAATCTATTATGTAATTATCCATAAAAAAATATTTTGAAATGTAAATTTAACATTACGCCTCTTCTATGGTTCCACAGGAGCCACGCATAATGTGGGATTGACTTTGGGGATGTGAAAAATAATCTAATTAGTTTTCAGTAACCAGATATCATCTTTCCATTCATTGTAATAAGTGCCGACAGCAATATAATCACCTGCACCGGTTACCTGTATGCAGTTGAAAATATCATCTCCTGTAAGGCCAAAGGTTTTTTCCCATTCTTTATTCCCGGATGAATCTGTTTTTACCAAGTATGCATCCTTATGTGCTCCCAGGTCAACAGAACCTCCAATGATATATCCTCCGTCATGTGTTTGCCGAACACATTTCCCTATATGTACATTATTTCCTGTTAGAGGACTTTTAAAACCTTTGTGCCAAATTCTGTTTCCTGATGAATCGAGTTTTAAAAGATACACATACCATAAAGATGAACTATTTTCCTTTGCTGTACCAGTTACGATAAAGCCTCCATCCGTGGTTTGTTGAATAAAATAACCCTGGTCTGTATCATTATCAAAATCATAAACATTGGACCATATCGTGTTGCCATTTACATCAAATTTTATAACAAAAGCATGATCAGTATTTCCTCCATAGCCGCAGACAATATAATTACCATCATTAACTTTTTGAACGCAACTGGCAAAAGCATTTCCGCCAAAAATCATTTTATGCCAGAGCTTATTCCCGCTGGAATCTGCTTTTATTAAATAAGCTTCATTAGCTGATGTGCTTGCCGCAATAAAATAACCGCCATCTGAAGCTTGCACAATGCCCCAAGGGAATTCTAAGCCGCCTATATCAAATGTATTCCTCCAGAATATATTCCCGGCACTATCGATCTTGAGCAAATTAAAATCACTATTCCCAGCATTAGAAATAATACCTACAATAATATAATTGCCATCACTGGTTTGACTCATCCAGCGGGCTTCCATATTGGTAGAGTGACCAAATCTCTTTTCAAACAATCTTTTCCCCATCCGGTCCGTCTTTATAAAACGTATATTTTGACTTCCTGTATCAGCAAAATACGAATTCCCAACAACCAAAAATCCTCCATCAGAAGTTTGTTCAACATATTTACCTGCGCCATTGTTACTGGCTCCAAATAGCCATTGCCAGAATGCCACATACGCTGTACCCAGCGGATCCAACGGATTGTCACGGAGCTTTGTTGGATCCAGTTTCGCGCATGCCATGAAGGCGATGATGCCTAAAAATAATATAATACCATATTTAATTGCTTTATCCATGTCCTTTCCTCCTTAATGCAAGTACTAAGTAATATGTTCTAAGTCAACTCACAGGAAGTGAGTTGGGTCAAATCAGACAGGATGGCTATGATTTGACCATCAGCTTGGATGTTTTACTGAATCCTATAGAACTTAGAACTTATATGCAAACCCGAACTTTTTATGATCGATCGTCATCGATACCTTCTTAGGCGGATCATCTAATATGAAATAGGATACAAGGCTGAAACTTATGGTAGCGCCGGAAATGATATACAGCACGTTCCTGGCTGTTTTCTGGCGACCGGTCAGATTGTAGGTATCCTCATAAGCCTGCCACTTGGCATCAAGGTCCTTGTACCCGTCAAAATATTCCTGATAGAGCTCGGCAGCCCTGGCATTGTTGTCATTGATATATTTGTTCTGAAAAAGAGCAGCGGTCAGGGATAATAGCCCGATCCCCCCTGAAATATAACTCATCTTCTTCCAGAACGGGGTATATACTTTAGGCTCTTCTTTTTCCGGTTCTTTTACTTCCTCTTCTTCTACTTCTTCCACTTCTTCTGCCTCTTCTTCTTCATACTCTTCACCCGTGATCATGCTGGCCAGCTTGTTGGCAAATATCTTGCAGCCGACATCCAGCTCGGATTCTGATTGTACTTTGGCGCTTTCCCCGAACTCCATCGTGCCTTTTTCAACATTCACAATGCGGGCATTGATAATAAAGGCTTTGCCCAGTTTATTCACCGTCCCGACCAGCACTTTATTGGCTGACAGGAGTTTACCTATCTGTACAGCGCACTCTGTATCGGTACAGCCGGAATACTGGAACTCCTGTTCTTTCAGCACCTGGTCCATCTGGTTCCGTTCAATAACAACAAAATGGCCGGTTTTAAAGAGCTCTGTTCTTAAAAGGTCTGAAACAGTCAGGGCTGTGGTCTTGGAAACACCGACCGGATTGAGATCAAGGATGGCCAGACGCATCTTGTTTTTTTTAGCGGATAATGTTCCCAGAATAGTGATGACTAAAATAATGACAATGAAGGATCTTTTTAACATAGATAACCCCCTTCAAAATATAACAGAAAGTTATTTTTATTATATAATATTATTTTCATTTGTCAATATTTTGTAGCGGAGCCTTAAGGCTACGCTACAACGAGATTTATGGTATTGGAATCCTCGTGCCCTGCGGTTCGATAATGACATTGTCGCCTATGCCTTTTTCTTCCGCGATATGCCTTAACTCGGCTAAATTATCGCGGCCGCGCATGAATTCGACAAAAAAGGTATTATAATGGATAGGGATAAGGTATCTGGCCTTCAGGTCGATAAAGGCCTGGATGGTCTGCGAAGGATGAAGATGCCGTATGCTATAATCAGGTATTTCCTGAGGGTCTTTCCACCTGAAAGGATTCAAGATACAACCGTAATTTCGCTTTTGATCTCTGGGTATTTTCCAGCCCTGGATCTCCAGACAGGCAAGATCCACTTTCTCTTTTTTACCGATCTTTTCAAAGGTATTCGTATAGCCGGTATCGCCTGAGAAAAAAATGGTACGGCTGCCTTTGATCAGAAAACAGAGCGCCAGTTCCGTGTCCGTATAGATAAAACGGCTGCCGTTATGCCGGGCCTGATAGGTCTGGATAATAATGCCTTTGTTGGTTATTGTCTGGTCCGCATTCAGTTCGCTGTAATTGAGGATTTTTTCCCGTTTTAAAAAAACTCCCAGATTCTTTGGTAAAAATATATTTATATCAGGATTCAACTTTACTATATCCTTGATCGTTCCAGTATCCATATGGTCATAGTGACCGTGAGATATTAAAACCATGTCCAGGGGCGGCAGATTGGTCAGGGGCAGGGCAGGGGGAGTATGTCTCTTCAAGAACACATCCCTGTCATTCCAGTTCGGATCGGCAATTATATTGATGCCATCAAGATGGATAAAGACGGTGGCATGCCCGATAAAAATAAGATAATTTGTGTTCGACCCGGTCAGGCCGGGGTCTGATCCCCAGAGATTAACCAAAAGATAACGCAGGACAATGATAATAACAAGGGCTCTTTTCATTTCACTACAGGCGAAGCACTGGCGTCAAAAGGATTGGTCCTGACGGCCAGAGAGAACAGATAGGGATAATCCTTTTTTAAATAGAACATATAATCCAGCCACTCATTTATCATGGACCGATAGGCTCTTTTTATATCCCCGTTTAAATGATCGATATCCGTTTGAGGCGCCAGCAACAGATTTTTTCTATTACCCAGTTCATCACAGAGATGAAAGACGGCCCTTAAATGCTCTGTAAAGGACTCGTGTTCCAGAAGATTGGGATTTTCTAAAAGCCTTAAAAGGAAATCGCGTTTTCCCATAAGGAATTTTCTAATGTTGACCAGTCCGCTTTTTTTTGCCGCGAGTTCATGGGGATGGTTCCTGATGGTCTCTTTTATTGTGATAAAATTATTCTTTGTCCAGTCTTTGTTTATCACCAGTTTTTTTCCGAGTTCATCCCGCTGTTTATCAAAGCGGGCAATATGGAAAAGCAGGGGCGTGCCCGTTTCGCTGAAGTATGTGCCTATCACCATGTTCAACTTTTCCAGCCGGGAGCGTTTTTCTCTTTCACTTAAAAGGCGGTGGATAATAAGGGTCACTAAAAGCACTTCCACAGGCACAAAGGCGATATCGCCTACAAGGTAGATCAGGATATGGTGCAGGTCCTTGAATAAAAGAAAGTGCGCGAGATAAGAAAGGGCGGAGAGGGATATCAGGAACAACGCCAGCAGAAACTGCCATTTCGTTCTATGCATTATTTATTCCTCCAAAAAAGAAACAATTTAATAGGATTCCAGATGAAGAACATCGGTCAGGGATTTTTTTGTCTGAGCGGGGATCTTCCCTTCGGGATATCCTATGGATACAAGGCTTACCAGTTTGAACCCTTCCGGGACATTGAGCGTTTTCCTGATATCCTCGGCATATGGTTTTTTATCCCCGGCGACCCAGCAACTTCCCAATCCATACACCCAGCTGGCCAGAAGGATATTCTGGGTGGCGGCGGAACAGTCTTCAAGATAGTATTTTGTCTCTTTGCTGAAAACAACGATACAGAGAGGCGCTTCAGCAATGAATTTGCCGCGGTCAGTCAGTTTGGCCACCTTGTTTTTTATATCAAAATCTGTAATGACAACGAATTCCCAGGGCTGAATATTATTAGCCGTGGGAGCCTGACGGGCGCAGTCAATGATATCTTCAATAATGTTTTTGGGTATAGGCGATGATCTGTATTTTCTGATACTCCTTCTTGTCTTCAGGCATTTTATCGCATCCATCTTTTCCTCCAGGATATTCACATGGCTAATTAAAGGGTAGTTTTTCGTTTATCGTCCGTGGTTTTTTCTTAAAAACGAAAAACAAAAAACGATAAACTGTTATACATTATACGTAATTCAAATCACTTTAAGTTTTCCGGGCCGAAACTTTCCGGCAACAGCTCGCTCAATTTCATTATTTTATATTCACCGGTCTGTTTGGCCATGATCACATCCATGTCCGTTCCGAATTCTCTCAGCACCTGACGGCAGGCGCCGCAGGGCACGCCGAAATTGTCAGAAAAAAGGACAATGGCTATGGCCTTGAACTTTTTCTCTCCCTTGCTCACCGCTTTGAAAACCGCTGTTCTTTCAGCGCAGATGGTTAATCCGTAAGAAGCGTTCTCAACATTGCACCCGGTGTAGATATTCCCGTTTTCGCATAAAAGCGCGGCTCCCACGGGGAAACTGGAATACGGACAGTGCGCGTTTTTCTGAGCGTCTTTGGCCAGGTTGATCAATTTTTTAATAAGTGTCTCGTCCATTGGTTTTTCCATAAACAGAGGGGCCTTAAGTCTCCTCTGTCCATAAATATATATTTTATTTTAAAAGAGCAATGAGATGCTCAAAGAACCGCCAATAAAGGTGTCAGTCGCCTCTTTTTCAAAAATCATTATATTATTTTCATCTGGCCAGAGGCCGGTGGCGCTCTTGGCTTTAATTTTACTCTGTAAGTTCTGATATCGTAAGCCCAATAGCAAAATGGAGCGGTCCCCGGCTCTGAATCCGAATTGTGGCTCTACGGTAATACCCACAGCACTCACTTCCATCCCCCAATCTGAAGGAAACATTTTTTCAGAAATGGATTTAGAAGTTTCTATTTTATCCTCTGTATCAGGGTCATAGTCTCCTGTAAGAAGAACAGCAGCCACGGTGGCGCCAATAAAAAAATTACCGAAATTATGCGTATATCCTATACCCCCACCGGGTCCGGATAGTGCGGATTTAACGGTCATATCATTAACATGTACATCATCGTAAGCTGCGTTTGTTATTCCGGCGTCAAAATCCAATCGCGTCACTTCAAAGTTCTGGAATTTATAACCGGCAAATATCCTGAGCTGAGAGACCAGCCGGAAGGATAGCGAGGCATCCAGGTCCAATCTGTTGGCCGTTATCGTACCCTTATTAATTCTGGTTTTTGAAGGATTTGTGGTCTCATAACCTTCCATCAGAGAATAGCCTTTAAAAACTCCATAACTCAAAGACGTTGCGATGCCAAAATTCCCGAACAGAAAGCTGAGGGTGGGCCCGGCCATAACAGCCGGCTCAAGATCAAAATCCTTTGTCACGCCGGTCAGACCATGGGCTATGGTCATGGGTTCTTTAAAGAACGGGTCCCAGTCAACGATCCACATCTTGGCCCC
>JAFGFC010000001.1 GCA_016931325.1 Spirochaetota bacterium
GGGTATGAAAGGCTGTTTTAGCAGAAAAGACCTGTGATTTTAAAATGCTTCTCACCATCACCATGATCATGGCCGCCGGGACACCTTTTCCTGAAACATCAGCCATAATAATGCCCAGTTTATTATTATCTATTTTATAGAAATCATAATAATCGCCGCCAATCTCTTTAGCCGGGCTGTAATAGGCAGACAGGGCCATGTTCTTTATACTGGGTATTTTTTGCGGGATGAGAGAATTCTGAATACCCGTAGCGATATCAAGCTCATATTTAAGCCTTTCCTGTTTCAACATGATCTTTTGAGCTTCTTCCAGCTTTTCTGTCATGATATTGAACTGATTGGACAGAAATTCCAGCTCATCTTTTGTATTGACTGAGATCTTGTATTGCAGATTTCCGTTACCGATCTGTTGGGCTCCATGGGCTATTTTCATGATAGGGCTCACAATGAAGCGGGTCAATAAAAACGATGCGCCTATCCCGGCTGCCAGAATAAGAAAAGAGATGAAAAAGACCGACAGAGTGGCTTTATTTAAAGCCTTCTGAACGACCCTGTAGGAATAGATAATATGAGCGCTCCCGATAAGGACACGCTTCAAGACCCCTTTTTTAAAGGTCTTTAAAAAGATCGGTGTCATAAAATCGTATAATAATTCGTTATCTTTTTCGAAGAGGCGAGGTTTTTGCGATTCTTTTTTAATATCCGATTCCCATGACCTTGTATCCAGGGACTGCCCCACTTTTTTAATATTGTTATGGGCGATGATCTTTCCTGTCGTATCCAGGACAAAGGCTTCTTTGATGGCCTCTTTTTCTTCCTGCCTGATAATATCCTCGATGGTCTGGTATATCACCAGTTCATCGGATGTCGTGATCCCCTCAGCGGCAGAAGAAGCCAGATTTTTGGACAGGATAAGCCCCTGTCGCTGGATCCGTTCGACAAGGACTTTTTTTTCCTGATTTAACAGAGTCGTACTGATGGCAATAACAACGATAAAGATCAGGATTCCTACAAGAACACCGAATTTTATTTTTATACTGATCTGTTTCATGCCTTTAAGTTTTAATGGTTAAATGGAATGTGTCGAATTCTAAACCTGTATAATAACCGTTCTTCACTTTTTTTTGCCACCTTACTTTCGCTTTGGCCGTGCTTTTATTTGGCATATCAGGAAAATTGAACTCTATCTGAACTGTATCCCCTCTGTTCATCTTTTTATTAAGAAGAAGGCAGATCCCATTGGTGCTGACATCCACACTGCCTGCTTTTTCAGATCCTTTAATGTCAACCAGACCTTTCATTCTCATTCTAAAATACTTTCGTCTTTCTTTCATAATAGAATCCCCTTTATTTTGGTTTTCAAAAAGAATCTTTTCTGGAAATAAATAAATAGAAGTCTGATATAATGCCGATCAAATTTTATATACCTTTCGACCCTAATATACAAAAACTAAATATATTATATCGTAAAAAAGGAAAAAGTCAAGAAAGAAAATCCCCCCTTGCCAGGGGCATTTCCTGCTCATGACAAAGGGGATAGCCAATTTCATCTTGACTTTAAGGGCAAAAGAGTGTAATTTTTTTATCAAATACAGGAGATTTTTTATGGATAATCTAAAAATCTTTATTGCCAAAGCCGTAGAAGTCAAACCGATCCTATCCGTACTTTCAACAAAAATAAAGAATGAGGTTTTAAAAGAAATGGGCCGGCGTCTGGTCAAATACATGGATCACTTGATAAAAGAGAATAAAAAAGACGTTGAACTGGCCCAGGACAATAAATTATCGCCGGCTCTTATAGACAGGCTTGTATTGAATGAAAAGCGAATAAAGGGAATGTCTGACGCTTGTGTTTCTATCGCTGAATTGGATGATCCTGTGGGAGAGATCGTATGGGGTGTTAAAAGGCCGAACGGCCTTGAGATCAGGAAGGTTCGTGTTCCTATAGGTGTAATATTTGTGATCTATGAATCACGCCCCAATGTAACGGTCGATGCCGCTTCGCTGTGTTTTAAATCAGGCAATGTCGCCCTTTTGAGAGGAGGATCCGAGAGCTTTAATTCCAATATGGCGTTGGTCAATATCCTGAAAGACACCCTGAGAGCCTTTTCCCTTCCCCAGAACGCCATCATGTTCATTCCAACGACATCCAGAGAGGCGGTGAAACAGATACTGAAATATAACGACTCCATTGATCTTGTCATTCCCCGGGGCGGTGAGAACCTGATCAAAATGGTGACAGAAGAGAGTCGCATCCCCGTGGTCTATCATGCCAAAGGGGTTTGCCATGTTTTTGTGGATGAATCAGCGGATAGGCAGATGGCTGAAAACATTGTGATCAATGCGAAAACACAAAGGCCCGGTGTCTGTAATGCCATCGAGACACTGCTGGTGCACAAGAAATACAAGGGGACCAGAGAACTTTTAACCCGGCTGAATAAACTCAAAGTTCAGATCCGTGGTGATAAAAATATAAAAAAGATATTCCCAAAAGCCAGATTAGCCAAAACACAGGATTGGTCAGAGGAATATCTTGATCTTATTTTATCCGTTAAAATGGTAAAAGACATAGACGAAGCGATTGAGCATATTAAAAAATTTGGCTCAGCTCATTCTGACGCTATTGTTACCAAAGATTTCAATAATGCGCAGAGGTTTGTTTCTGAAGTGGACAGTGCCGCTGTCTATATCAACGCATCAACACGATTTACAGATGGTGGTGAATTTGGCTTTGGAGCGGAGATGGGTATTTCAACACAAAAATTGCATTGTCGCGGACCCATGGGACTTGAGGACCTTACAACAACAAAATATATCATACTGGGGCAGGGTCAGATCAGAGAATGAGAAAAAGATACGGAATCTTTGGCGGCACTTTTGACCCTGTACATGTGGGGCATCTTATCAGCGCACAGTATATCCTTACAGAATTTTCACTTGACAGGATCATTTTTATGCCGGCCTATATCCCTCCTCACAAAGCAGGGAAGAAGAGGCTTTCGTCAAATCATCGGTTGATCATGGTGAAAAAGGCCATAAAGGGAAATAAGCATTTTACTGTTTCAAATTTTGAGATCGAGAAAAGAACCAGATCGTACACCATTCATACCCTGGAGCACTATTTAAAAGAAAGCAGACTTTTTCTCATTATTGGGGATGAATGGCTGAATAGATTTTCAGATTGGCACAGATGGCGTGATATACTGGGCTATTCGGATCTTATTGTTCTCAGACGGCAGGGGCTGGAAGTTAAAATCCCCGCTTTTTTAAATACATTTAAAAGAAAGATACATTTTTCATCAAACCCGTTGATCCAGGTCAGTTCCAGTTTGATCCGTCAGTATTTAAAGCAGAAGAAGGACATCCGGTATATGGTTCCCTCCTCTGTCTGGCAATATATACAGAAAAAGGAGCTTTATGGATAAGGAAAAACTGAATAAGAAAAAAGAGAAAAAAGATACCAGGACCAGCTTTGTCATCACCATGGGTATTTTAATAATACTTTTAATTGTATTGATCTATATTTATGTACACTATTATTTCCTGGGGGGCAGAGCCAAATCCTATATTTCCAGGGGAAAGCCGGTCGCCTGTCTGTTCCTGGGATTGGATGATTCAGAAAAAAATAAAAAAGCGGATACCATTATAATCGGGATTTACAATCCGCCAACAAAAAGAATGGGCATTATTTTTATTCCACGCGATCTCAGGTTAAAGGTGCCGACAAATCTGGGCATAAAGCAGGAAAAAGCCAGTGTTATTCTTACACGGTACGGATTAAAAAAAATGGTTAAAGTAATAGAGGATTTCCTTCATATGGATATTCCCTATCATGCTACCATGGATATCGAGGGGTTGATCAAGATCATCGATCTGTTAGGCAGTGTGGAAATATTCGTGGATAAACCCATGAAATACATTGATCAGGCTGCCGGTCTGTATATTGATATACCCCGGGGTATTATGAAAGTAGATGGCCTGCAGGTTATGAAATTTATACGTTTCAGAGATGATGAAAGGGGAGATATCGGAAGGATCGACAGACAGTTTGAATTAATGATCAATGTTATTCAAAAGGGTATTCTGGGAAAAAATATACTGACAGATATAAAGTTTATCAAATTGATCCTTCGCTATATTGATACAAATATCAATTTTCGGGATCTGATCAGTCTGCTTCGTGATACTTCAGAAGCTGATTTCAAGAACATCGAGATGATAAGGATTCCCGGCAAGTTCATAAAGGTGTACGGAGTGGACTATATTGAACCGGACGAGCAGAAGACAAAAAAGATCGTTATTGATTTTTTCAAGACATTAAATAAATTAAAAGGGCAGTGCATTCCGTCGGAAATAAAGGTCCAGGTTCTTAACGGTAGCGGCAAATCGGGTGTGGCCCGGTCTGCCAGAGATAAACTGGTAAGGAATGGTTTTAATGTGGTTGAATTCGGGAATGCTGATTCGCAGAATTATCAAAATACTATTATTCTTGATCGTTCAGGCAATATTCAAAAAAGTCAGGCGGTTTCCCGGATCCTTCAATGTGACAAGATCTACCCCAAGATCAATTACTTTATTCTGGTAGATGTGACGGTTATTGTAGGAAAGGATTATAAGAATATATTGAGATAAAAGTATGAAACCCTTTGACCTGGTAAAAGAGATCGTTGGCAAACTCGAAGAAAAAAAAGCAGAAAATATTGTTGTTCTTGATCTAAAAAGGCTAACAACCCTAACGGATTATTTCATTATCGCTACAGGGACTTCGTTCCCACATCTCAAAGCCCTGGCCAGGGAGATTGTGAATCAGGCAAAGGAGAAGCATTCACTGGTTCCTCTCAACCCCTTGCCTGAAGGAGATGATTCCTGGGTACTTGTCGATTATCAGGATTGTATTGTCCATTTATTTCTGGAAGAAAGCCGGCAGTTCTACAATCTTGAAGAGTTATGGTTTGAGTCCAAAAAAGTGGATATAAAAACGCATGGTTAAAATAAAATCGAAAGACAGCCCGGACTCTACAAAAGGACGGCTTAAGGAACTTTCTACCTTTTATAATCTTTACAGGGCCACCTGTTCTACCCTTAATTTAAACGAACTGTTAAATGTGATCATGGAGATGACCCTGAATATGATCAAAGCTGAAGTAGGCCTTATTTTTCTTTATAATAAAAGGACAAAGGAAAAGTCCGGGTATGTTCCCTGGGGGCTGGGTAAGGAGATACTGGAAAAAATATATTATAAAAAAAAGACAAATTTAATCGACTGGTTACAAAGCAGGGATAAAGCCCTTCTCATCAGGGATTTTGACAGGGATAAAGATTTTTACTATAGCCTGGAAAAAAGGATATTTATAAAATCTCTTCTTTATGCCCCATTAATAACAAAAACAAAAAGGATTGGAGGGATCATACTGGCTAATAAATCTCACTACGATAAGATTATCAATTTTACTCAGGAAGATCTGAATATCTTCCAGACCATATCCGGTCAGATATCAGTCGCTATTGAGAATTCTCAACTGTATGAACAGGTTGTTGATATAAAGAATTACAATCTTGGCATTGTGAACAGTATTAATATAGGAGTGATCACGACTTCCTTTGATAAAAGGATCATTACCGTAAACAAGGTGGCCGAGTTTATTTTCAATATCCGGGAGAGGGATATGACCGGTCGGCCGGTGGCGGTTCTGTTTAAGAATATTGAGAAAAAGAAGAAACATGTTATTTTGCAAGCTCTGGACCGCAATGAGAATCTTATAAATTTTGAATCCGATGTAAATCTCTCTGATGGTGAAAAAAGGATCCTGAGTATTTCCACATCCAATTTAAAAGGAGGGGAAGACACGATTATAGGGTATGTTATCTCAGTTCAGGATATCAGTGAAAAAAATAGGCTTGAAGAACAGATTCAGCGAAGTGAACAACTCACAGCCCTTGGACAGCTGTCAGCCGGTATTGCTCATGAGATCAAGAATCCTTTAACTTCCATAAAGGGTTTTACACAGCTGTTGCCGGACAAGTTGAACGATAAAGAGTTTCTTGTAAAATACTCCCAGGTGATTCGTCGCGAGGTGGATCGGTTGAACAATATTATTGAGGAACTGTTACAGTTTGCCCGGCCCAGGGTAAAAGGATTTGAACAATTTAATTTAATCAGGATACTTGATAAGGCTTTGGCTCTTTTACGTTTTCAACTGGATAAAAACAGTATCGAGTTAAATCTGGTCTTAAAAGATCTTCCGGATGTGTACGGCGATCCCAGGCAGATGGAGCAGGTTTTCATTAATCTAATTTTAAACGCCGTACAGGCTATGCCTGCCGGGGGTGAACTTGAGATCAAAAGCCAGGTCGCCATAAAGAAATCTCCTCAGAATCTCTACTATGAATACGCAGAGATGTCTTTTCACGATACCGGGCATGGACTTGATGGGCAGGCCTTGAAAAAGATGTTCAATCCTTTTTTTACAACAAAAAACAAAGGGACCGGACTGGGCCTTTCCATTTCACATCGTATTGTCACTGAGCATAAGGGTTTTATCCAGGTACATAGTGAGCCTGAAAAGGGGGCGACGTTTATTATTTCCATACCGACGATGAGTAATTTTTAAAATAGTATAAGAGACAGGAAAAATACGATAATTCAAGTTTAAAAGGAGAGAACCATGAAAAGAAAGATCCTTGTGGCTGATGATGAGATCGGGGTCAGAGAGCTTTTCAAAGAACTGTTAAAAGATGATTATAAGGTATCATTCGCTACCAACGGTGAAGAAGCCATTGATATGATAGAAAAAGATCTGCCTGAAGTCGTTCTTTTGGATATCAGGATGCCTAAAAAGGACGGACTGGAAGTATTACAGGAGGTCAAAGACAGGGATATATCCATTATTATCATTATTATTACTGCGGACAGGGATTTAAATTCAGCGATCAAAGCCATGAAGCTGGGAGCCTATGATTATGTGGTCAAACCTTTTGAGAATGACAAGATACTCAAGATCATTCAGAATGCTTTTGAAAAATCGGATCTGGAAAAGACAGTTAAGACATTAAAAAAAGAGATTACCAAGCAGTACAGCTTTAAAAATATAATTGGACAGGGCAAGAATATGCAAAAGGTCTATGAGGTGATAAACAAAGTGATTAATAATGATTCAACGGTACTGTTGACCGGGGAGAGCGGGACCGGCAAAGAGATCGTAGCCCGGTCCATCCACTATAACGGACATCGCAAAGAAGGTCCCTTCGTCGCTGTTGATTGCGCCTCCATACCGGAAACACTTATCGAATCCGAACTTTTCGGTCATGAAAAAGGATCTTATACAGGCGCTTTAAAAAGAAAGATAGGCAAATTTGAGATGGCTCACCGTGGAACGATCTTTCTTGATGAGATCGGTAACCTGAAAATGGATATTCAGGCTAAACTGTTGCGGGTCTTACAGGAAAGAGAATTCAGCCGCGTAGGCGGGAATGAGAAAATACAGGTAGATGTACGGATCATTGCGGCTACCAATGCCAATTTAGAAGGGTTGATCAATAAAGGGGTCTTCAGGGAGGATCTGTTCTATCGATTAAATGTAGTCCCTTTTAAATTACCTCCTCTCAGAGAGCGAAAGGAAGATATCCCTCTTTTAATTCAGCATTTTCTAAGGATCTTTAACAAAGAGTTTAATAAAAATATTACGTTGTCACCCAAGGTCATTGATTATTTTATAAAATATCCCTGGCCCGGCAATGTCCGCGAGCTGGAGAACAATATTCAAAGGATAGTGGTCACAGCTGATCATAATGTGATAAAATTGGATGATATGCCGGATTCGATCAAGAGGATGGGCGAGAAAAAGTCAGATGGGATAAAAGCCGGGATGAAGCTGGATGAGGCTGAAAAATATCTGATCACAGAGACCCTTGTGGCTAATAATTTTAATATGAGCAAGACGTCCAAGATCCTTGGCGTTACCCGTAAAACACTTCATAATAAGATCGCCCGGTACAAGATCAAGACCCGCCCTAAAACCTCGAAAGGTTAATTTTTACCACTGAAAACACCCTTAGAGATTGCGTGAGCAATCTCAAGGCCTGGAATTTCTCCAGGAGAAATTCTGAGGGGCTGAATTAGTTGAAATAATAAGAATAAAAAATTACTAATTAAAAAAAATTAATTTTTATCAGCTTGATGATATTTAAAAATTCAGTGTCCTCTATGGTTTTCTTAATCTTTTAAAAAACTTGATTTTTTAAAAATAATGGTTATTTTATAAAACCCGCCTGACCAGGGTCAAGGGAAAATTCAAGGGAAAGGATCAATATCATGCTTTACATTAAAAAAAAATTGCGCTATATAAGGAAAAAGGGAGATAGGATCAGAATTTTAGCCGGTCTTTTTTCTGTCTTGCTTTTTCTTCTTCTTTATCGATCAGTTTTAATAAGTGATAATTTTAAATTGCACAAGCCCGGGACAGAAAATATCATCGACTATTCAAAATACGGGAAATTCAAGAATCTTGACAACCCGGGCTATCGCTATGTCATTACGAAAAGAAAAGAACTGTTACAGGCAGTCGGTGAGGGAATTTATCCCAGTACAAGCGTTTTCAAAGACCCGGAATACAAAAAACTTTTAAAGCAGGGCAAACTGGAGGGGAACCATTGGAAGTTTGTGGATACAAAAGCGCACAAGATCAATTTCTATAAATGGGCTACCACTCAGGAAGACCCCGGTGTCAAGCAGTATTATATCGGCATCATGTTTGAACGGCTGGGTATGTTAAAAGAAGCCATCAAGGCTTATCATGCGGTTGCGGTCCATTTCCCGAAATCCATCAGCTATACCTACTGGAATTCTCCTTTTTCTGTCGCCCAGGTGGCTTTGGACCGTATCGAGATCCTATGCCGGCGTAACCCGGAATTGGGCATGAAACTGGTGGACTCGAGGATCTTTGTAGAGAACGGTTTTGATGTGGAACCGGGGAATGATAAATTTTATATCAATCCCGGAAAGATCATCAGGGTTTCTGTGGATGCTGTTGAGAAGAAGAAACAATTTGACAAGAAAGATATTGTCAGGACCGTGGGCGGGAAGAAAGTCAAACTTGTCAGGTACAAGAACGGGCACTGGCAGCTTTTGGTAGATGAAAAACCGTTCATTATCAAAGCCATAGCCTATTCCCCCAATAAGGTGGGCTTGAGTCCGGACAGAGGAGAGCTGGACCCGAGCCGGGACTGGCAGAAACAGGATTTTAATAAAAATGATCTTGTCGATGGCCCTTTTGAGGCCTGGGTCGATAAGAATTTCAATAATAAACAGGATAAGGACGAGAAACCCGTAGGAGACGCTCAACTTTTAAAAGAGATGGGATGTAATACGTTCAGGATCTACAGTCATATTGTTAATAAAGAACTTTTCAGGGAATTACATAAAAAATATGGGTTCATGGTCATGATCGGGGATCTGGTCGGCGGATATGCTACGGAAAGCGGGGCGACCTGGGATGAGGGAACTGATTATGAGGATTTCGAACAGCAGGAAAGGATGCTGAAAAATGTTGAAAAAATGGTCCTTGAATACAAGGATGAGCCCTATACGCTTATGTGGGTTCTGGGTAATGAGAATGTCTATGGCGTGGCCAACAATGCGGACAGAAAGCCGGAAGCCTTTTTCAAATTCATTAACCGTGTGGCCAAACTGGTCCATAAACTTGATCCCGAACATCCTGTGGCGGTGGCTAACGGGGATCTGAAATTTCTTGATATCTGCGCTAAACAGGCGCCTGAGATCGATATTTTCGGATGTAATGCTTACCGGGGATCATTTGGTTTTGGCAGAGCCCTGTTCCAGAATGTAAAGGAACTGATGGATAAACCGGCCATTATCACAGAATACGGGTGCAGCGCTTATGCAGAAGGATTCACCGAGGAAGACGTGCTTGCATTTCAGGCAGAATACCACAAGAACAACTGGGAGGATATCTATTTTCACACGGCCGGTTCAGGCGTGGGCAATGCCCTGGGCGGAGTGGTCTTTGAATGGGTGGATGAATGGTGGAAAGCCAACTCTGACCTTCCCAAAAGGATCCAGTTGCAGCATAAAGAGTGGTATGAGACAAAAAAACATCATTATGCCAAGCTCCATCACGGGCTGGGTTGCACGTACCATGTCATTGTTCCGCAGTTCGGGGCTCCTTTTCTCGATGGATGGAGCTATGAAGAATGGTATGGTCTGTGGTCCCAGGGGGACGGTTGCCACAGTCCTTATATGAGGCAGAAACGACCGGTTTATGATATGTACACAGAGGTCTGGAACAGGATAAAACCCTAGCCGGGAAAATAAAAATTTTTTAAAAAATACTTGACAAATTTAAAATCAGCGTTATATTACTTACTGGTCAGTAATAGATTACTTACTGTTAAGTAACCTATTTGGGAAGCGTTGGTAAAAAACGAGGGCCGGACATGCGAAATGAGACCGTAGAAAAAAGACGAAAAGAGATATTCCAGGCGGCTTTGAAGATCTTCAGCCAGAAAGGCTTTGATAAGGCCACGCTGGATGAGATCGCTGATAAGGTAAAACTGTCAAAACCCGCCCTGTACCTTTATTTCAAGAACAAAGAGAATCTTATTATCAGTTTGGTCGATGAGATATTGAAAGAGTATAATGAAACATTTGAAAGTGATATCCGTGCCTGTAAAAAACCTTTTGAAAAATTGAGATTTATCATCTCCAACCAGATTGATTTTTTTAAAAGGAATAAGGAATTTTTCAGGATCACCCGGAATATCCATATCGAGTCCGCCTCAAAAGAAAAGTCCCATCTTCATAATAAATTCATGATCATGTACACAGACTATATGGAAAAGATCGTATCCGTCATCCATGAGTGCATCAAGGCTAAACTATTAATAGAAGAAGACAAATATTTCTTAACATTTTCCCTTATGGGACTGATCAACCATAATGTGATACAGTGTTTGTGGCGATTCAACGGGAAATTCCCCAGGGATTTGGATAAAAAGATCCTTGATCTTTTCTTGAAAGGAGCCGGCCGATGAGATTTTTTAAATATACAGGTTTTTTTATCCTGTTCTTTTTATTGTCTCCCTTGATATACGGCCTTACCCTGGATCTGAAAGGGGCTATTGAGACGGGACTGAAGCACAACAGGTCATTACAATTGGCAAGAGAGAGAGTCAAGGCCGCACAGGCCGAGGTGGGCATGGCCCGTTCTTCTTTTTATCCGACCATTGAGGGTTCACTCAACTACACCTATATGGGTGTGATCCCGACCGCCGAGATGATGGCCATGGGATTGGTCATGCCTGACCCCACAGACCCCTTTTATCATTATCATACCCTGGAATCAGCTAAATTGGAGATGGCCAGGCGGCATAACTGGGGCGGTGGCGTGACTGTTACCCAGCCTCTTTTCATGTGGGGACGGCTCATTAATGCCTATAATCTGGCCAGCATGAATCTGGAAGCGGAAGAGCAGAATTTTAAAAAGCAGCAGATACAGACCATTTACGATATAAAAGAGGCTTTTTACAGTTATCTGGTCTCAATAAAAAGAGTGGCTTTGCTGGAGGATCAATACCAGCAGCTCGAGGAGAATGTGAAATCAGCAAAGATCAATTATGGCTCAGGACTTTTTTCCAAATACGACCTGATGGATATGGAAGTGAGGCTGGCCAATATGGAGCCGGCTTTAAAGCAGGCCAAAGACGGTCTGCAACTGGCCATGGACCGGTTGAAAACAACACTGGGCTATGATAAAGACGATCTGCAAATAAAGGATGAGCTCGAATATACCAAAATAGACCTTGATTTTACAAAGACCAGGCAGGTCTTTTTACAGAAAAATCCTGATCTTATCTCTGCCAGGCTGGGAAAAAGGATAAGTGAAAAGTCATTATCCCTGTCCAGAGCCGCGAATAAACCCACGCTGATGGGTATCTTTGATTACAACTATACCTATATTCCTGAAGGCAGTGAAACGTTCGGCTCCTCTGAACCGCACAGCTGGACTGTCACTGTGGCTCTCAGTATCCCGATTTCAGAGTGGTTGCCCTGGTCAAAGACCAGCCGGGATATCGACAAGTCCAAAGCCTTATTGAATCAGGCCGATCTGGGGTATGAGCAGTTAAAGGATAGCCTTCAGATCCAGCTCAAGCAGATCATTCTGGATTTGGGGGCTCAGTATCAGCTGATCGAGAGCCAGAAGCAGAATGTTGAAAAAGCCAGGCAGACCTATGAATTCAGAAAAAAACAGTACAAGTCAGGTCTGATTCGCAATACGGACCTTTTAGGTTCTCAGGTCGCCCTAAAGGATGCCGAGACCAATTATCTGAATACGGCTTTTAACTATATTATGGCCAAAGCCCGGCTGGACCTATTGCTGGGTAACGTCAACAAAGAGAAATTTTAATATTTAATGAGCGGAGGTAATCATATGGCAAAAAAAGCAAAAGCCTATATGAGCATAAACAACAGCAAAAAAGGGATACCGACAAAATATGTTATTATAGGTATTGTCCTTTTCATTGTCATCCTGAGAATATTCATATCTGTTGTTACACAGAAGAAAAAGGTTGCTGAAGTGGATTTCGTTCCTGTAGAGGCCTCACTTGTCAGGGAAGACACCATCAGGGATTCCATTTATCTTACGGAACGGCTTCAGGCTCTTTCCGATGTTAATGTCTATGCGCCTGTTTCAGGCTGGGTGGACCGTATTAATGTGGATATCGGTTCGAAAGTTCAGAAATATCAGGTAGTGGCTCAGATCGATAGAAATATCGTGGGAAGTGAATTCGCCAAAGCCATTGTCAAAGCCCCTATATCAGGTGAAGTGGGGAGTATTTATATTGACAGAGGGGCTAATGTCTCGCCGGCTGTTCCTTTAATGAGTATCGTGAATTACGATATGATAAAGATCTATGTGAATATCCCTGAAAAATATATTGAACGGGTGCATAAAGGGGATGTGGCATTGATAAATGTGGAATCACAGAAGGATGAAGAGTTTATCGGAAAGATCGAGAAGATATCATCTGCCATTAATGCTCTGACAGGGACATTTCAAGCCAAGATCAGTATACCCAACAGACAGAAAAAGTTAAAACCCGGCAGCTTTGCCAATATCAAGGTCGTGCTGGATATTAAAAAAGCCACAATTATTCCCAAGGATGCCCTTGTGGAGACTGAAGGGATAAGGCCGTATGTCTTCAGGGTGGTAAAAAACAGGGCTATGAAAACATACGTGGAAAAAGGGATCGAAGAAGAAGAGAACGTTGAGATAATTAAAGGAGTGAGCCCGGGTGATATTGTTATCACGATCGGCAAAGATATCGTGAAACCTGATTCTCCAGTGTATATAGCCAATGCCAGGGAACTGGGCCTGGTGACGGAAAAGACGAATAAGGACATTAAAAAAGAAGCAAAGAAAAAAGCCGCAAGTGATGATAAAACAAAAAAAATCAAAAATGAATCAAAAACTAAAAACCAAGAACCAAGAACTATGAACAAATAATGTGAGGTATATATTATGAATCTACCATCTTTGGGCGTCAGGAGGCCGGTTTTAACCAGTGTTGTTTTTATTATCATCTTGATCATAGGCATAATCAGTCTGGCCAATCTCCCCCTGGAATTTTTACCTGATATATCGTTCCCTTTTTTAACCGTTATCACATCCTATGAAGGAACTGGTCCGGAAGAGATCGAATCCAGTATAACCAAGATAATAGAAGGAGCTGTTTCCACGGTCCCGAATATAAAAAAGGTCTATTCCACTTCCATGGAAGGGCTTTCGACGGTCCAGCTGGAATTTGAATGGGAAACCGATCTGGATAACGCAGCCAATGATGTGAGGGACAATCTGGATCAAGTACGTGCTTATCTGCCCAGTGAAGCCTCCAAACCGTATCTTTTAAAATTTTCTACGGAAAATATTCCGGTCATCATGATGGGGATCAGGGCCAAAGAAAGCTATCCCAAACTCTACAAGATCACAGAAGAAAAAATAACAGATGTGCTCAAACAGGTGGATGGAGTGGGTAATGCCCTGGCCGTGGGCGGGATGATCCGGGAGATAAGAGTGGATCTTAATCAGGCCAAGATCAATTCCTACAATATCACCATTGATCAGATACTCGGAAGTATTCGGGGGAATAATGTCTTTATCCCCGGAGGTGAGATAAAGATCGGCAAAAGCGAATACATACTTCGTATCCCGGCCGAGTACCGTACCATTGATGAGATCAGAAATATTGCCGTGGGGAATTCAAAAGGTATTCCTGTTTATCTCAAGGACGTGGCCCGGGTTAACGATTCGTTCAAGGAAGAGAATATGATCGTGAGAGTGGAAGGGGATTCCGGTATCATGGTCATTGTGCAGAAGCAGTCCAAGGCCAATACCGTTATCGTGGCCAATAAGGTGAGGGAGCAGCTGGAAAAGATAAAAAAGACCCTGCCGGAGGATGTGGCTATTGAGATATCGTTTGATACCAGCCAATTTATCAAGGATTCCATCGGAACCCTCACCACGACCATTGCCTGGGGCGGTCTTTTTGTTCTGATCATTGTCTTGCTTTTTCTGGTTGACTGGAAGGGCAGCTTTGTGATCGCCCTTACCATACCTTTTTCGCTTATCGCGGCTTTTATTATCCTTTTCCTGCTGGGGTATACGATCAATATCATGTCACTCTCTTCTCTGGCCATTGCTATCGGGATGGTAGTGGATAATGCCATTGTTGTCACGGAAAACATCTACCGTCACCGTTTTGATGAAAAGATGGAGGTGAAAAAAGCTTCTGTACAGGGAGCCGGCGAAGTGCTCCAGGCGGTTATGGCCAGCACTCTGACCACAGTGGCGATCTTTATTCCCATATTCTTTGTGACGGGTATTGTCAATATCTTTTTCAGAGAACTTTCCCTGTCGATTATCACGGTACTGTCAACATCCCTGTTCGTGTCACTTTTTCTAACGCCCATGGTGGCTTCCCTTGTTTTTAATAAAAAGCCAACACAAACCTTCTTTGTCAGAGCGGAAAAGGCCAATACCAACATAATGAATAAAATAAAAGAACAGTATAAAAAGATACTCCAGTGGACCCTGTATCACAGAAAAAGCACGGTCTTTATAGCTCTGGGTATCTTTCTTTTCTCTCTTTTTATCCTGATATTTTTTGTGGGCAGGGAGTTCATGCCCAAAGAGGATCAGGGCATGGTGATGGGGACCATAGAGATGGAGGGCAACACCAGGGTTGAGGTGACAGATCAAATGCTGAAAGACTTTGAGGAATTCATCAAGAAGAACGTGCCGGAGACAAAATTGATCATGACACGTTCGGGGAAAAGCCCCGGAGGACGGGCTGCTGCCTCGGGCCGGGAAGAAGGGGCTAACATCGGGTTTTTAATGCTCAGGCTGGTCGCCAAAGCCGAGCGTACCCGGTCTTCACAGGATATTCTGGCCCTTATCAACAAGGAATTAAAGAAAGTGCCGGGTGTGAAATCTATTGACATGTCCACAGAGGGAGGGATGAGCGGGTTTGGCAGCGCAAAGCCGATCGTGATCGAGATCTATGGTTATGATCTGGACCAGACCATGCAATTTGCCCAGGATATTAAAAAGACACTGTCCCGGGTGAAGGGTACCGGCAATATTGTCATATCAAGAAAGGCCGGGAAACCGGAAATACAGATCCAGATCGATAAGAAAAAGGCACAGGATCTGGGGTTGACCCTCTATCAGATCGCGGATTCTGTAAAGAACAGCTTTCAGGGCGTGACAGCCGCCCAGTTCAGGGAATCAGGGGATGAATATGATATCTTTGTCCGCCTTCAGAGCACGGACAGGAAGAGCCTCGATAATGTCAAAAATACTCTTATCAAAACACCGGGGGGTCAATTTGTTTCGGTGGGTAATCTGGCCAAGTTCGATGTGAAAGTCGGACCGAAAAGCATCACCAGGAAACAGAAAGAGCGATATCTGACCGTGGAAAGCGAGATCTTTAAAAGGCCCCTGTCAGCGGTTCTGGAAGATTTTAATAAATTAATGAAAAAAGTGCCTGTCCCTTCAGGGATCCGTTACGAGATATCAGGATCGGCAGAAGATATAAAAGAGACATTCACTATTCTGATCCAGGTCTTTTTGCTGGGTATTGTGCTTATCTACCTGATCATGGCGGCCCAGTTCGAAAGTTTCAGAGACCCTTTTATCGTCATGTTCTCAGTTCCCTTTGCTGTTGTGGGGGTAGCCTGGGCCTTATTCCTCACAGGCGTGACATTGAACCTGAACAGTTTTGTGGGCATGGTCATGCTTGTGGGTATTGTTGTTAACAACGCCATTGTACTGATCGATTATATCAACCGGGTACGCTGCAATCAGAAAAAAGAGCTTTTTGAGGCGGTTATCTCGGCCTGTCAGCTAAGGTTAAGGCCTGTTCTCATGACCGCTTTTACCACGATCTTTGGGCTTTTACCCATGGCTCTGGCACGCGGTGAAGGGTCTGAGAGCTGGGTTCCCCTGGGAGTGTCGGTTATCGGTGGGCTCTTTGTTTCCACGATGATCACTCTGATCCTGATCCCTACCCTTTATATTATTTTTGAAAGGCGTATTAAAAGAGATAAACGGATCATCTGTGAGACCTATTGATTCAAGAAATCCCAGCGTTAATTTATCATTCTTGCCTGGGTTCTTCTTTTTCCGGGACGTGTGTTAAGATTCCCTCTTCTATGTAACTTTTTATTTTTATGGCGTCGCGGGTTTATCGAAAAAAGTAGTAGACATAAAAGTGTAAGCATTGTATTTTACAAAGATGAATTCATTAAATACTGTCAGTACGGGATGTCACGGGCTGGACCAGGTGTTGGATTATCTCAGAATAGGTGATAATGTTGTCTGGCAGGTTGATGCCATTGAGGATTATCTTGAATTTGTCAAATTTTTAATAAAAAAGGCCAGGTCAGATGGCAGGCGGATAGTCTACATGCGTTTTGCAAGGCATCAGATCTTGATCGCATCCAAAGATGTAAAAACATACAAGATCGATGCCTATAGCGGATTTGAGAAATTTTCCACACAGATCCATGAGATAGCCAAAAAAGAAGGGGAGGGAGTTTTTTATATATTTGATTGTCTTTCTGATCTTCTCTTTGCCTGGGCTACCGACCTGATGATCGGCAATTTTTTCAGGGTCACCTGTCCTTATCTTTTTCAATTAAATACAGTCGCTTATTTTGCTTTATTAAGGAACAGGAATTCTTTCAAAACGATCGCCCATATCAGAGAGATAACTCAGGTTCTTCTGGATGTTTATGAGAATGAAGGGCATATTTATATTCATCCGATAAAGGTGTGGAATCGATATTCTCCCACCATGTTCCTTCCCCATGTCCTGCAGGGAGATAAATTCGTGCCGATTTTTAACAGCAGTGATGCGGCTTTGTTCTTTTCCAAAATGGAGCCAAAAGAAATAAGTCATACAAAGCGGAATATGGATTACTGGGAAAATCTGTTCATAGAGGCCGAAGATCTGCAGGCCAGGATCAAACAGAAGGACTCGCTGGCCTTGAGCAAAAGAAAGAAGATGATCAAAAAACTCTGTCAGCTGATCATGGGTCGTGATGCCCGAGTTCTTTCACTGACTGAACAATATTTTTCCCTCCAGGACTTTTTAAATATAAAGTCACGATTGATCGGATCCGGTCATATCGGAGGCAAATCTGTGGGAATGCTTCTGGCCCGGAAAATACTTGATCATGATCAAAAGACGAAATGGGAGGAATATCTTGAATTGCATGATTCCTTTTATGTCGGATCTGATGTGTTTTATACCTATCTGGTTCAGAACGATCTGTGGGACCTGCGGATGGAACAGAGGCTGAAAGAGAATTATTTTTCCAAGGCATATGATTTGCAGAATAAATTGTTAAATGGCTCATTTCAGGAGGAGATCAAGGAACAGTTTTTAAGGATGCTGGAATATTTCGGGCAATCTCCTATTATTGTTCGCTCCAGCAGCCTTTTAGAAGACAGCTTTGGCAATGCGTTTGCCGGAAAATATGAAAGTGTTTTCTGTGTGAACCAGGGTTCTCTGGAAAAACGATATCATGATTTTGAAAAAGCCCTGCGTCTCATTTATGCCAGTACCATGAATAAGGATGCTTTGACCTACCGGCTGCAGAGAGGATTGGATCAACAGGAAGAACAGATGGCCCTTTTGGTACAACGGGTTTCAGGATCCCATCATAAGAATTATTTTTTCCCTGATGCCGCCGGTGTGGGAGTTTCCTATAATACATATGTATGGAAAAATAATATGGATCCCAAGGCCGGTATGATCCGGGTTGTGTTCGGGCTGGGAACAAGAGCCGTTAATAGAGTGGAAGGTGATTATGCCAGGATAGTAGCTCTGGATGCCCCTCATGTCCAGCCTTATGCAGATGAGGGTGAAGCGAAAAAGTATTCACAGCATGATGTTGATGTATTGAATATCAAAAAAAACGAGTTCCAGTCGTGTTCCATATATGATCTGGGGCAGGAAGATATTGATTTTAATATGGAGTATATCGGCCAACGGGATTATGAGGCAGAGCACCGGCTGGCAGAGATGGGAAGGGAAAGAAGAGAAGTGTGGATCGTGCAGTTTAAGAAATTATTGCTGGAAACGACCTTTCCGGGGGTCATAGCCAAGATGCTTAAGAGCCTGGAGCAAAGCTACGATTATCCAGTGGAGATTGAATTCACACTGAATTTCAAAGACAGCGATTACAGGATCAATCTTTTACAATGCCGCCCTCTTCAGACCAAAGGACTGAAAGCCAAGGTAAAGATCCCTCCCTTTATTCCTAAAGATAAAATATTCATAAAAAGTGTTGGCAATTTTATGGGCGGTAACACGGATAAGGTTATGACCCATGTGATCTATGTCAGCCCGAAGGAATACAGTGATTTGAAGCATACCGATAAATATCAGATAGCCCGTCTTGTCGGCAGGCTTAATCGCAGGATCAATAAAATATCTTCCCCCACTCTTCTTCTGGGACCCGGGCGCTGGGGAACAACGACTCCCTCTCTGGGGATCCCTGTGTCATTTTCCGAGATCAACAATATGGCGGCCCTGGGAGAAATGGCCTATATGCGCGCCGGCCTTGTTCCAGAAGTCTCTTTCGGAACTCACTTTTTTCAGGACCTGGTGGAAACAGATATTTTTTATATGGCCCTGTTCCCCGATAAAAAAGATGTATTGTTTCATACGAAATGGATGGATCAGCTGCCTAATGTTCTGGAAGACTGGCTTTCAGAACAGTCGTCTTTTAGAGACGTCATCAAGGTATATGATCTGGACAGTTCAAAATATAAAAAATTGAGAATATGTTCTGACATTGTTACGCAGGATCTGGTATGCTATTTCCCGGACTGAAGGGGTAATCTGATCTATGCGCTCAGGCCATGTTATAATGGCTTGATCAAAAAGACAAGTCAGAGGGGGTTTTCATATGGTTTATATTAAACGTCTTGAAGATTATTTAAAAAGCCACAGTGATGCCCAGGGAGGACGAAGATATTTAAGGATACCTTCCAAGATCCCTGTCCTGTATGCCTTTAAGAACAGGAATAGATATTCAGAATACAGGCAAAGCTTTACAACGAATATTTCTACCGGTGGTCTATCGATCGAAGTGATAGGACCTCCTTCTGTTGTTCTAAAAAATCTTTCAAAATTGAATAAAACGATAGAGTTAAAAGTAGATATTCCCCAAAAAAAGAGCCTGATCGATTTTTCCGGCAAAGTCGAATGGGTTGAAACTCTGCAGAAAGACTCTCCCGGAAGGTATCTTGTGGGTATCAGCTTTGACACGATAAAGCCGGATGACAGGATCGATATACTGTCGTATTCCGTAAGGCTGGTCAATCGAAAGAAAATGGCCAGATTAGCCCTGGGTGTGCTGGCGGCCGGTATTTTAATATCAGGCCTGTGGGCTATAGGCGCTACCCAGTCCAAAAAGCAGGTCCAGAAAAAATTAGTGATCTCTGAGACAGCCAGAGAGAAACTGAAAAAAGATATAATCCGACTTGGCCAAATGAAAGACGGTCTTGAACAAAAGCTGGAATTGAACCAGATAAAAATAATTTCTCAGAGCAAGCTTTTAGAGTCTCAGAAAAAGACCATCAATGAGAAAAATCAGACCATTAAGGGAATGAGCCTGTATCTCAATAATTCAAAGATCCTGTTGGAAGATATCTATAAGGAATGGAACATTGATTCGCGGTCTGATTTTATTGTGTTTGATGACCTGTACCGGAAAGGACGTCAGGCTCTAAAGGACGGCGAATATCCCAGGGCTATTTTAACTCTGGAAGAGCTGATAAAAAAATATCCGAACTCACTTTTAGGCTATCGCTTGCTGATCTCGGCATTGTATAAAGAAGGGAAAAAAGAGCAGGCGGATAAGATGTTTCAGGAATATATCGCTAAATTGAAAGAGCAGGTGATTCAACCCTGAGCAGGTTCTTGAGGTTTATCTGCACGGGTTATCGTGATTCCTTATGAGAAAGGAAAAAAAAGAACAAAAGGACAGGCTTGACCGTATCGGAGCCAAACTGAGGGAACGGTTATACAGGATAAGGGGAGATGAGATCTTGCCAAAAGAAAATAAATGGGCAAGTGATTTTTATCATTACCGGACTGATCAAGATGATTTTTCCAGAGCGCGAAAACTAAAAATTGATCTACTGGAGAAATACAGGAATTGTACGATTCAAGAGGCCGTGCCGGGAAAAAATATACAAAATGAAAAGGGAGAATGTTACCTTATTGAAAAGCAAACTGATATTAATTCAGAAATGGTCAATCCGTTGAATGTCAATGAGAAGATCCTGTCCCATTTAAGGCTGGTATGGGGAATAGGTTTTTCCATCGAATCATGTTTAAAAAAAAGGGGGTATCATACGATCAATGATCTGCAGGATCATCCCCGTTTTAAAAAACACTCCAGCGATTTTTTAAAGATCTTTCAATCAGGCCGGAAAGAAGATCTTTTAAAATGGATATCCCGATGGTTGGGACGGTCTCACCCTTTAATGTTTCTCACTTCCGGTTTTTTTAATAAAGAGAATTTCCTCTTTGTTGATATAGAGACCCTTGGTCTTTTTTCAAGACCTGTTATTCTAATCGGCCTGGCTTTTATAAAAAACTCAAAATTTAACATTATACAGTATTTTATCAGAGATATCCAGGAAGAACCATCAGCTTTGAAAGCCTTTCTTTCTCATGTTAAAAATGATACGATACTGGTCACTTATAATGGCAGGGCATTTGACATTCCCTATATAAAAGAGAGATTAACTTATTATGGCATCAGGGCAGAGTTGGGGTATGTTCATTATGATATGCTGCCATTTTCCAGGCGTATTTGGAAAGGGAGATTTCCCGACTGTTCTCTTACAACGATTGAAAAATTCTATTTTAAAACTATCAGAACCGACGATGTCCCCTCCGGTATGGTCCCTGATTTTTATGATACCTACCTGAGAACCGGCAATATTGGCCCTCTTGTCCCTATTATTCAGCATAACTCGTTTGATCTTTTTACGCTGGGAAGGATCTTTTTTACTCTTCATAAAATATGGCAATAATCATACAGGATATAATTAATCAGTTAGAAAGGAATATACTGTTTAAAGATAATCTGGAGCATATAGAGATCATTGATAAAAAAGAGGCTGACTTTGGGAATTTAAAGATAAAATTATCCCCACCAGTTTTAGAATATCTTTCCCGGAAAAAAATAAAGCTTTACAGACATCAATGCCAGGTCATTCATTATTTGACAGAGGGGAGGAATGTGATCATCACGACCCCGACCGCTTCAGGAAAGACCCTGGCGTTTAATATTCCCGTTTTTGAGGCCATGATAAGTGATCATGAAACCAGAGCCCTTTATCTGTATCCCACAAAGGCTTTATCTCAGGATCAGCTGAAAGTGATCAAGGATTTTGAAAGGACCGCAGGTTCGATCTCCCTTACGCCTCGTATTTATGATGGTGATACCTCGCCTTCACAGAGGCCGGTTATAAGGGAAACCAGCCGGATCATTATCTCTAATCCCTATGAACTTCACCAGATACTGCCCTTTCATTCCAAATGGCAGAAATTTTTCAAGAACCTAAAATTCATTGTTCTTGACGAAGCCCATCGTTATAGAGGTGTCTTTGGTAGCCATATCGCCTATGTTATAAGAAGGCTTTTAAGGATCGCTCAGTTTTATGGGTCAACGCCTCAGTTTATCCTGTCTACGGCCACGCTGGCCAATCCATTGGAATTTGCAGAGAAACTGACAGGCTGCGGTTTCAATCTGGTAAATGAAGATTCATCCCCTCATGGGAAAAAATATTTTATATTTTATAATCCGTATTCAGATGGCACCCAGAATCTATCATCGCATCAACATACCAAAAATCTGTTTCTTTTTTTTATCAAGCAGGGTCTGCAAACGCTGTGTTTCACCGTGTCCAGGAAAATGGCCGAACTTGTAAGTTTCTGGGCCAGGCAGGACCTGAAAAGAATGAATAATGCATTATCTGAAATGATTATGTCCTACCGGGCAGGATATCTTCCTTTAGAGCGGAGGAAAATAGAGAATGATCTGAAACACGGTCTGTTAAAAGGGGTGGCCACAACCAATGCCCTGGAACTGGGTATTGATATAGGGAGTCTGGATTGTGTCATTATTTCAGGATATCCCGGTACAGTCATATCAACATGGCAACAGGCCGGACGGGCCGGGCGTGGTATTGAAGAATCAATAGTGGTTATGGTCGCCTTTCAAAATCCTCTGGATCAGTATTTCATGAAACATCCCGGGACTTTTTTTGACAAATCCTGTGAGCATGCTGTTATTGATCTGGACAATGAACATATTGTGTCAGGGCATTTATTATGCGCTACTTCAGAGTTGCCCCTTATCTTTGACAAAGATCAAAGATATTTGCCCAGCCGTGTTGATATCATGGAAGAGATGCAGAAACACTCCCTGGTCCAAAAAACTCCTCATGGTTGGGTTTATAAAGGGGTATCCCGAGCCACAGAGGTGGTCAGTCTGGAAAATATATCATCAGAGGTCTTCAAGATAATCTGCGAAAAGAAATTGATCGGGACTTTAGATAGAGAACAGGCTATACGGGAGACCTACCCGGGTGCGATATTTCTGCATGGAGGACAAACCTATCTGGTTGAAGAATTGGATTTAAAAAGCTGCCATGTCCATATAAGCCAAAAAGAGGTGGATTATTACACTCAGTCATTGGAAGTAGCGGATATTAAAATCTTGAAAGAGTTGGACAGGCAGCGGAAACAGAAAATCGATATTGTTCTGGGAGAGGTTGAGGTGAAAGAGCATCATACCGGATACAAGATCATAAAATATGACAAGATCATAGGTACACAGAAACTTGACCTCCCCGCCCTGCGGTTTCAAACAATCGCCTTATATATCACTTTTCCGCATGAATCAGGGGAAAAGATGAGAATTGACGGGATAGATTTTGCCGGCAGCCTGCACGGTATGGAGCATGCCTTGATCAGCGTATTCCCTTTCCATGTGATGTGTGACCGGTGGGATATAGGCGGTGTTTCCACTGTATTGCATCCTCAGACCGCAAAACCCAGTGTTTTTATCTATGACGGATTTGAAGGCGGGATCGGGCTTGCTGAAAAAGCCATAGATCTCTTGCAGCCTATAACACAGATGGCCTTTGATCTGGTAAAGGATTGCCCCTGTGAGGAAGGATGCCCGTCCTGCATTTACTCTCCAAAATGCGGGAATGAAAATAAACCGATGGATAAAAAGGGTACTATTTTTTTGCTTGGAGAATTACTGGATATCTTGAAAAAATAGATGATATTATTATGACAAAGCAGCATTAAGAGTCCCTACCAAATACTAACCACTACAAACTAATCACTGAAAAAATGTGGGCGGTAGAGGATTTGAACCTCTGACCCCTTGCTTGTAAGGCAAATGCTCTCCCAGCTGAGCTAACCGCCCTTTTAAATTACGGCGTTCAAAGTGCCAGGTGAAAAATAGAATGAAATAAACGCAGTAGCAAAGATAACAATTTATTTTCTGATGGCAAGATATTTTTTAAAGGCTTCTTTGACACAATTGATTACGGCTTTTGAAGAGATTGTGGCTCCTGTAAGGGCCTGGATATCCCCTTCTATCTGATCCTTTGTTTTCTTTTTAAATTGAAGTAAAAAATAAGGTTCGGCCTGGCCTTTTTTCTTTTCCTCTATTTTTGATCCCAGTCCGGGTGTTTCCGAGTGTGAGGAAACGACCACTCCTGTAACCTGACCGAACAGATCAATACCTACCTGGCAGACGACAGGACCGCCATATCCCTTGGCTTCAGTCTTAAATACATACCCGATCAGGTTTCTTTTCATTTTATCAGAATAGATCCTGTAACGGTCACCTTCCTTGTCAAAGCTCTGAACACGGGGGAGGATTATGCTTATATTCTCTTTTTCTTTTTTAAGATCATTTTCTTCAATTATGGGCCTGGTTATACTGTACACAAGTGAGAGCATCAGGGCTGATATACCGGTAAAGATCAATAGGATCAGTCCCAACTTGAAAATACCTGATTCATTTTTATTCATCGGCTCAGACCTCGAATTTGAACAAGCGATTAATAAAATGTATTATCTTCTTGAACAGCGTATAAAAAAAACGCTTTAACGGGCTCATATTCTTTATTTTTTCCAGCTCCTGTTTCTTACTCAATCCCCGATGGAGCTCATCAGGGGTAAAATCCTTTCTGGCAATATTTTCATCCAGTTCAATGTTCAACTTTTGCAGATCATCCCTGGTCTTTAGTATTTTGGCCTCAATCTCTTTCCAGCCTAATTTTTTAGCGGCCTGAAGTCGTCGATAACCGGAGAGCAGCTCATTTTTTTGATTCAACACGATAGGATTGATTAACCCATTTTTTTCCATACTGAAAACAAGCATTTTAATATTTCCCATATCTTTACGGACCCTGTTCTTTACTCTTATTTTATTGACCTGTATTTTCATCAGAATGGCTGAATATTACATAATTACAGAAAAATGTCAACTTTTTTATATTTCTATCATTACAAATACATTTTAATATTTTCTAAACAATGAGGACCTCTGACCGGATTGCGGTATAAAAGGCCTTGACAATTAAAAAAAATCAGATTTACTATATTCAATGATGATGATCGATTTTCATGTCCATGCTTTCCCGGATTTCCTGGCAAAGCGTGCCATGGACCAGCTGTCATATTTTTCCAGGCCCTTTCATGATGGAACGATCAAAGGGCTGTTCCATTCCATGGATGAAGCCGGTATTGACTGTTCTGTGGTCCAATCCATTGCTACCCGACCTGATCAATCTGATAATATCCTGCAATGGTCCTTACAGATCAAAGGGGACAGAATTGAGCCGTTCATTTCAATCCACCCTGAAACAGAAAATTATATATCACTTTTAAAGAAAGCCAGGACAAAGGGTATTAAAGGGGTCAAAGTCCATCCTCATTATCAGGGATTCCAATCTGACGATGAAAATCTGTTTGGACTGTATGAGGCTTTCTGTGCTCTTGACTTTATTGTATTTTTCCATTCTGGCGAAGATCTGGCCTTCCCGGGTATGGATAACGCCTCTGTAAGGCGAATGGCAAAGGTATTGGAGAAATTCCCTCAGATGAAAATGGTACTGGCCCATATGGGAGCCTTCAGGGAGTGGGAAGAGGTTTATCGGCTTTTAGCCGGCAAAGATGTTTATTTCGAGACCTCGTTTATCCTTGAGGAGGGTGGCAAAGATCTTTTTCTTGATATCATGGAAAAGCATGATGATAAAAAGGTCTTGTTCGGGACTGATTCTCCCTGGTGCCATCAGAAAAAAGCCGTGGAATGCATCAGGAACTTGAATTTGCCCCAAGAAACTCAGGAACGTATTTTCTTTAAAAATGCATTGAATTTACTGAAAGGGGCCTAATGACTTATTGACTTTTCAGATATTTTTTAATAGTATTGTGTTTACTATTTTGAGGAGAAATGTACATGTTAAAACGTAATATTTATTGTGGCGAGATAAAGGAGTCGGATATAGGTAAAAAAATGGTTCTGGCGGGATGGGTGCAATCTTACAGGGACCATGGCGGAGTTATTTTTATCGATCTCAGGGATATTACCGGCATCATGCAGGTTGTTTTTAATCCCGAGATCAATAAGGTCTCCCACAGTGTAGGTGAAACGCTCCGATCAGAGGATGTGATCGCTGTGCAGGGTGAGATTCAGAAAAGAAGCGAAGAGACGATCAATCCTAAACTTTTTACGGGCATGGTGGAGCTAAAGGTGAATGAAGTTGAGGTATTGAACAAATCAAAGACCCCGCCTTTTGAGATCAACGAAGAAGCCTCTCAAATTGGAGAGGAGCACAGGCTGACTTACAGGTATATTGATCTGAGAACCCCTGTTTTAAAACAGAATATGATCATTCGGCATAAAACCACTCAGGAAGTCAGGAATTTTTTAAATAAGAACCGGTTTCTGGAGATCGAGACCCCCATTATGAATAAAAGCACTCCAGAAGGAGCCAGGGATTTTTTAATACCCAGCCGTCTTAATCACGGAAAATTTTACGCTCTGCCCCAGTCTCCTCAAATATTCAAGCAATTGCTGATGGTGGCAGGGCTTGACAGATATTATCAGATTGCGCGCTGTTTTCGTGATGAGGACCTTCGTAAAGACAGACAGCCTGAATTCACTCAGATTGATATGGAACTTTCTTTTGTAGATGAAACTGATATTTATGTGATCATTGAACATATGTTTAAAGATGTTATAAAAAAAGTATATGATAAAAATATCTTGACCCCTTTCCCGAGAATGAGTTACCGGGAGGTGATGGGCCAATACGGTATGGATAAACCCGACACCCGCATTGATCTTTTCCTGGCGGATATCTCTGATCTTGCTGAAAAGACCAATTTTCAGGTCTTTAAGGAAGCCCTGTCTAAAAAGGGGATTGTAAAGTCATTGAACGTAAAAGGGGGTGCTCGGTTTTCAAGAAAAGAGATTGAAGATCTGACGGAGTATGTTTCTATTTTTGGGGCCAAAGGTCTGGCCTGGATTAAAATAACCGATAAGGGACCGGAATCATTACTGTTAAAGTATATTCCTGTTCAAATTCAAGACCAGATCCTGAAGAGAAACAAGTGCCAGGCCGGAGATATCCTCTTTTTTGGAGCGGATAATCACAAGATCGTCAATGACGCTCTTGGCAACCTGAGGGTGAAAGTAGCGGAAATGTTACATCTGATCGATGAGAACAAACTTAATTTTTTATGGATAGATAATTTTCCTTTATTGGAATACAATGTAGAAGAGAAAAGATTTATCGCCATGCATCATCCATTCACCTCTCCAAAAATTTCTGAAAAAGAAGGAGGTACGGACAAACAGATCATTGAGGCTTTAAGAAAGAATCCAGAAAATCTTTTTGCACGCAGTTATGATCTTGTCCTGAACGGGACAGAGCTCGGCGGAGGCAGTATAAGGATCCATAATAAGGCGGTACAAGAAACCATGTTTGAAGCCTTAAAAATGGATAAAGAACTGTATTATCAGATGTTCGGCTTTCTCATAAAGGCTCTAGAATACGGCGCGCCCCCTCATGGAGGTATTGCCTTCGGACTGGATCGGTTTATCATGCTTATGTTAAAGGAGGATTCAATAAGGGATGTGATCGCTTTTCCCAAAACCCAGAAAGGGATATGCCTGTTAAGCGAGACTCCTGCTGAGGTAAGTAATATTCAATTAAAAGAATTAGGGATCAAGACAGTTAAATAAAGATGAAAAAAGAGATAACGATACCTGAAAAACATCATGTTTCGGAAGTAGCCGGGCCGGAAGATAAATTTATAAAGCTGATCTCGAAAAATTTCTCTTTAAAAATATTCGTAAAAGGCAACAGATTGATATTGGAGGGAGAGGAAAAAGAACTGGATCAGATCGTAAAACTTTTCCATTCCATTATGGACGCGATTAAGAACGGATATAATATATCAAGTTATGATGTGACCTATGGTATCAATCAGATAAAAAGAGGTCAGGTGGTTAACTATAACGAGATCTTTAAAAATGCCATTAAAGTATCTCTGAAAGGCAAGATTATTGTACCCAGAACATACGGACAGGCCTGTTATATAGAGGATATTAAAAACTATGATATTGTCTTCTCCATCGGTCCTGCCGGGACCGGTAAAACCTATCTGGCCATGGCCCTGGCCATTAATTATTTGATCGATGAGCGTGTAAAAAAGATAATATTGACCAGGCCGGTTGTGGAAGCCGGAGAGAGTCTGGGTTATCTGCCCGGCAATATCGAAGAAAAAGTCAATCCCTATCTTCGGCCGCTTTATGACGCAATCTTCGATATGATGAGTTATGAAAAGTTCGTTCGTCTTTCTCATACAGGGGTCATTGAAATCGCACCCCTGGCTTATATGAGAGGAAGGACTTTGAACGATGCTTTTATTATACTGGATGAGGGACAGAACACCAATCCCGAGCAGATGAAAATGTTTTTAACGCGTGTGGGGGTGAACTCCAAGGTGGTGATCACGGGTGATATTACCCAGATCGATCTGCCTGTAGAAAAGAAAAGCGGACTTATATTGATCCAGAGTATTTTGAAAGATATTGATGGTGTCAAGTTCAGTTATTTAACCAGTGAAGATGTGGTAAGGCATTATCTGGTTCAGAGGATTATTGATGCTTATGAAAGACATGATCCAGAAAATAAAAGAAACAGCCAATAAAGTCTATCAAAAATTCAGTCAACCACAGTACAACCTGGCCTTTAAGATATTTCTGATCCTTTTACTCTTTCTGTGGACATTTAATCTGGCTACCCGTCGATTCAGGCAGGAGTATTTACAGCTGAGGGTGGGGGATATCGCTCCTTATGATATCAGGGTAGATAGTGATGTGGAGTATATAGATGAATTTTCCACCAGACAGAAAATAGAGAACGCCTCATCCCGTGTTCTGCCGTTGTTTAAATTACGGATGGATATTGCTCAGGAAAAAACAGAGAATATGGATGATATATTCGATGAGATAGAGGAGATGGAGGATGTTCAGATCAGCGGTGACGAAATTACAAAGAGGATCCATTCGCTGGTGAAAGTGGATAAAGAGACACTGGATATGATTATAAGATTCCACAGGGTCAATAATTTCAGGACCAAAGCAAGAGCCATTCTTGATTATATCTTTAAACAGGGATATTCCTCTGTCAGCAAAGAAGAGGTCAAAAAATTATCTGTCGAGAATGAGATCATGAAAATCCAAAAGCTGGACACAGGGGAAGAGATCAATATTAAAAGTTCTGTCGAGGACATCTATTATTCGGCTTCAGAGGCGGCCCGGGAGGTGACCAAAAAGTTATTTCCGCAATTACGGTGGGATAAATCCAAAGCCCTGTCTGTTTTTACAGAAAAATATCTTTCTCCTAATCTCTTTTATGAGCAGATCCGTACGGAAGAGATAATGAAGGAAGAGATCAAGATGATCGAACCGGTGAAAAAAAGACTAAAAAAAGGTCAGATCATTGTTCGCTATGGGGAGGAAATATCAGAGCAACAATTTAGAAAATTGAGCGGATTAAGAAAATATACCCGTCAGAGTAACTATAATATGATCCTGGGTTATTTTTTTCTATTGTTCCTTTTATTCCTGTTATCCGGGATTGTTTTTTTCGGATATGGCGGGAAATGGGTCAAACAGGATAAATACTATTTATTCCTTATTACCTTTCTTTTTGTCATGGCTACCCTTAATTATTTTTTCCCCAATACGATGCGTTTATTTCCTGTCCGTCTGGAAAAAAGCCTTTTGATCCCCATCGGCGGTATCGCTATCCTTTTAACTTCTTTTACCAGTCCCGTGATGGCTTATGTTCTTGTATTATTTATCAGTCTGATCTCTAATTTTATTATTGGTTTTGAATTTTTGGATTTTCTTATCATGTTTTTAATCGGGGGATTCATTGTCCTGATCTCCAGCAAGATCCAGAAACGTGTCTACACCTGGCTTATAGGATTGATCATATCGTTTCTTTATTTTATTATTATTCTGACAATCGCTCAGGTCAATAATTATACACAACCCCAGTTCGTGAACTCGGTCCTGGCCGGATTCTTGAACGGGGTTATTTCTGTTATCATCAGCACAGGGTTTTTGCCCCTGTTCGAGTATATTTTCAATCTTTTAACAGATTTCAGACTACTGGAGTTATCTGATCTTAATCTGCCGATCATGAAAAAACTTCTTATAGAAGCGCCGGGGACGTATCATCATAGTATCATGGTGGCCAATCTGGCCGAATCGGCTGCTTTAAGCATAGGGGCTGATCCCCTGCTGGCGCGGGTGGGAGCCTATTATCATGACATCGGTAAAATTGAAAACCCTGATTATTTTATTGAAAATCAATCCAGCGATGAGAGCAAGCATGATAAGATAAAACCCTCCATCTCCAGTTCAGTGGTTAAGGCCCATGTCAAGTACGGTGTCGAGATGGCCTTGAACTTGAGGATCCCGTCAGAGATCATTGAAATCATCAAGGAGCATCATGGTACTACTGTCATTTCTTATTTCTATAAAAAAGCCCTGGAGGATGCTTCTGAAGATGACCGTGCCAATATTGTCGCTAATTTTCAGTACAAAGGACCCAAACCTCAATCAAAAGAGGCGGCTATCATTATGCTGGCTGATTCTGTTGAGGCGGCCTCCCGGCTTTTGAAAAAACCTTCTCATCCCCGTCTTGTCGGTATGGTAAAGGAGATCATCAATAACCGGTTTATGGAAGGCGAATTGAATGAGTGCCCTCTTACGCTGGTGGATATGAATAAAATTGCCCAGAGCTTTATACAGGTATTGAGCGGACGGTTCCATTCCCGTATCGAATACCCTGAAAAAGAAGAGATAGAGAAATTGGAGAAGAATGGAAGTAAACATAGAAAATAGGGCCCGGCTCAGGGGTCTGAATAAGAAGCAGGTCCTTTATCTTGTTCGGTTTGTGCTGTCAGAGGAAAAAAAGACAAATAACAGGTTTAAAAGATTTCTGAAACGCGTGAGGCATGATTTTAATGTCAATCTTATCTTTACAGATGATAAAGAGATAGCCAGGTACAATAAAAAATATTTAAAAAGGCCTAATCCCACTGATGTTATCGCTTTTTCTTTTATAAAAGATCCTTATGCCGATATCGATCATGTTCTCGGTGATGTTGTTATCTCTCTTGAAACCGTGAAATCCAATGCCAGAAGATTTAAAACTGCATTTTTAACCGAGCTGTTCCTGGTCGTTATCCATGGTGTGTTACATCTGTTGGATTACGATCATCCGCATATCACTTCTGTCATGCGAAAAAAAGAAAAGAAATATTTACAATGGTTTTTAAAGACAAAGGTATAGTATTACGATCGACAGAGTTGACAGGAGCCGACAGGCTGATTACCCTTTTTTTGTATGAGAAAGGAAAGACCAAGATCATTTTCAAAGGGGTAGAAAAACCAAAAAGCAGAAAGGTCTCCTCAAGCCAGATAGGGTCGTATCTGGATCTTTCCTATAGAACAGCTCAGACGGGTCAGAGCTATGTTTCAGAAGTCAAGATCATTAATTCCTTTTCTGCGATAAGAGAGGATCCTGTAAAATTCCTGTATTTAAACTATATCCTTGAACTTTTTTCTCATCTGGTACTGGAATCAGAAAAGAATACCCGGATGTTCCATTTCCTTGTTAATGCCCTGATCTTTGTAAAGAATGAAAAAGTGGATATGGAAAGCGTCATGAGGTATATTGAATACCGTATGATCCAGCTGAGCGGTATCCTTCCTGATTTTCATATATGCCATCAATGTCAAAGGTCACTAGGTGATGTGGCCCTTTTGGGAAGAGACAATCATCTTTTCTGTCCTGGCTGCGCTTCGTCGCTGGATCAGAAAACGATGTTCGACCGCAGGGATCAGATGGTTTTAAAAGGCATGGATAGGTTTTCTTTTAAGGCTAAAGCGATCAAGAAAATTCCCCATGGGGTTAATAAAAAACTGAAAAATTTATTTTATAATTTGATCGTCAGCTACATTTCCAGCGAATTGAAATCCTACAAAATTGTATATGATCTTTTGAAAAAGATCTAAACGATCATTTAGCTGACTCTAATTTTTCTTTTACTTTCTTTATATTTTTAAGGGCTCCCGCGTGATAAGGATCAAGTTTAATAACCTTTTCCCATTCTGCCAAGGCCTCCTGGTAATTGCCGGAAGTATAATGGGCCACACCAAGATAATAGTGTTTTTTTATTGTTTTTTGTGTTTTTGAGGTTTCTGAAACGATCTCTGAATCTGTCACCAGGATCCCCTTTTCCGCCTTTATCCTGTACTGGGCTTTCGCAATATTGGACAGGCAGTCTCCGATATATTTGTTTGAAAGAGGCGAGCGGTCAAGTTCTATCACTTTTTTCCATTGCTCTATGGCCTTTTGATACTCTTTCTTTGAATAATGGTATAATCCTAAATTAAAGCTTCTTTTTAATTCCCTGGCATAGAGTGACGGGGGATTTTTGGCTCTCGCGATATAGGAGTTGATCTCGGGGTAGGCCGGATTAATATCTTTTACAAGCTGGAATTCATAAAGAGCGCGGAGATAATCTTTGCTATTATAATGTTCTTTGCCTTTCTGAAAGTGAGCATCAAGGATATCAGCCACTTTATCCTTGTCTGTAACATACATGATCTTCAAAAGGTTACGGTTCGCCATTTTATTGAGGGGAAAGATCTCTTTGATTTCATCAAAATAATACTGGGCCAGATCATACTCTTTCCGGGCAAGATAGTCTAATCCTTCTTTCTCCAGGTTCTTAACAATGATATAGTAAGGGGAATCTTCTGTGATATCACTCTCTTTTTTCAACTGCAGGGCCTGCAGGGCCAGCCTGAGGTATTCTTGAGCGTATTTGTTTTCAGGATCGATCTGGATAACCTGTTTAAACATATCAATGGCCATCTCGTATTCGCCCATCTGATAGTATTTTATCCCCTTCGCCAGCAGTTCCTGAGTGAGAGAGCTTTTTTCTTCTTCTCTTTTTTTCTGTAACTTTTTTAATAAAGCCAGAGTTCTGTCCCGATATTCTTTCGCTTTCGTATGATCAGGCATGATCTCCAGAGTGATCGTGAACTCTTCCAGGGCCGGCTCATATTCTTCTTTGTTAAAGTACGCCAGTCCCAGAGAAAAATGCTTTTCCGCTTCCTCCCGGACAGTTTTTTCATGAGAGAGCTTTTCAAGGATATCATTGATTTTAGCCAGATATTCTTTGGCGGTTTCATTTTCAGGATCAAGGTTCAAGACCTGTTCGAAGGCCTCTTTTGATTCATTATATTGACGGTTGATGTAAGATTCAATACCGCGGGAGATCAAATGATTGATCTTTTCTTTTAATTGCTGATCTTTTAAAAGTTTTTTATCCAGTTCCAGCATCTGTTTCGCTTCCTGGTTGTCTTCGTCGATCATAAGCGCCTTGGACCATTCCTGGATCGCCTCCAGATATCTTTTTTGATTATGATACTCCCGTCCGGCTTGAAGATGCAGCATCAGCTCCAGATTTTTATTGTATTCCATTTCTTCTGATTGGGATCGTATGATCTGAACTTTAGCCTGCTGATTATCAGGATCCAGTAAAAGGGCCAGTTTGTAAAGGGCAATGGCTTTGGAGAATTCCTCCTCTTTTTGATACTCCTGGGCTTCTTTGACCATCTCGGCAGCCAGCTGTTTCTTGTCCATCAATTCCTTGCAAAGATTATAGGCGATCTTGATATGGTTAAGGGCTTTTTCATGCCGGGGGTTGATCATAAGCGTGTTTTTAAAAAAAGGTATCGATTCGCAGTATTGTTCCTTTAAAAAAAAATGAAGGCCTTTATAAAAATTGATCTCCATCTGGTTATATTTGTTATAGGCTTTTTCCATGTATGTTTTAGCGCGAGTATGATTGGGGTTCTGGTCAAGAAGGTTTTTCCATTCCTCAGCGGCTAATTTAAATTCTCTGCGAATATAATAATTCAATCCTCTGGTGAAAACGGACTCTTCCATTTCCAGGGCAAAAAGAAAAACAGGCAAAAGAACAAACAGACCGAGGGAAACATATTTTTTAAACATAGATCCGCTCAACCCTGGGTCCTATTTGACATAGGACCTCATAAGGAATGGTCTTTAATTTTCTGGCCACATCTTCTAACAGGATCTGACCCCTCCCGTCCTGGCCGAAGATAGTAACAGGATCACCTTGCTTCACTGATTTAACACGGCTTGTATCGATCATAAATTGATCCATGCATATACGGCCTCTTACGGGACATTTTTGGCCCTGGACAAGAACATCATGATGATTGGATAATAAGCGGGCCAGCCCGTCGCCATAACCCAGGGAAACAGTTGCGATCACCTCGTTTTTTTTAGTATAATAGGTATGCCCATAGCTGATGGGAGATCGGGCTTGTGTTTTTTTCAGGAATGAAATAATGGACCTGAGTGTCATTCCCCCTTTTAGAGGGATACTTTTCTTGATATGATTATCAGGAAAGTAACCATAGAACATGATTCCCGGGCGTATGGTGTTAAAAGGCAAATCAGGGTAATTGATGATGCCGGCACTGTTTGACAGATGGAGCAGGGGGACGTTGTATCCCGAATTCTTTAACTGTCGCGCGAGATCGGAAAACTGTTTGATTTGTCTTTGTGTGAAATCTTTCCTGGTTTCATCGGCCGAGGAAAGATGAGAATATACACCTTCTACATGGATATGGGATAATTGAAAAGCCTTTTTGATAAAGGAAAAAGCTTTTTTATAAGGGACTCCGATTCTGCCCATCCCTGTATCAATATTGATATGGACCTTTATTTTTTTTTTGGCCAGGGTATTAAAGGCGCAAAGAGACCGTTCCGTGTAGACAGTGGGAGTTATTTTCTCCCTGATCATTTTGACAAAGTCATCGCAATGTAAAGGCTCATTAAAACAAAGGACAGGGGATGATATTTTATTTTTTCTTAAGATAAAACCTTCAAAAGGAAAGGCCACGGCCAGTGAGTCAATGTGCTGGCTCATTAAGAATCTGGCTACCCGGATCATTCCAAAACTATAAGCATTACATTTTACGGGTATGATCATCTTTTTTTCTTTACCCGCCAGAGAGCGTATGACAGAAAGATTATGGGAAAGGTTCTTCAGGTGGATGAGAGCCTGAGTAAAATAATGATACTCATATTTCATAGCCAGAATTAACAAAATAATTAATAGAATGTCAAGCCACAAATGAGGTCATTAATCACAGATAGAATTAGTTTATCCTTCCTAAATTGTGTTTTTAGTGGTTCGTTCTTTAAAATTTCGGGAAAAACCTTGACTTTATCGATATTTTGAGTAAAATAGCCGATATGAAATTGGAATTTTTTATAGGGACCCGATATTTACGTTCCAAAAAGCATAACCGGTTCATCTCATTTATTACGATCATCTCTATCGTGGGAATAGGGATAGGGATCATGGCCCTTATCACGGTTCTTTCTGTTATGAATGGATTTCAGAATACCATCAGGGAAAAGATCATTGATACGGGATTTCATGTCTATGTCACCAGCTATGGCAAGTCCAGTATAGTCAATAATTATGATGCTGTCATAAAGAAGATAAAGGAGGAAAAGATCGGCAAGGTCGTGACGCCTTTTTTCAAAGGACAGGTCATCATAAAATCGACCATGCAGCGTATCATGGGGATCGAACTTTTCGGTGTTCAAAACAATCTGAACAAAATTGACACTGATTTTAAAAAAAGCATAAGGATCGTTGAAGGTGATTTTGATCTGAAAGAGAAAAACTATATCCTTATTGGAAGAGAACTGGCTAATTTTCTGGATATAAAGATCGGGGACAGGGTAGATATTATTTCTCCTCAGGGGGGTAAATATAAAATGTTCGGGCGGGTCGCGCCTGTTATGAAGCCTTATATCGTGAAAGGGATCTTTAAGACCGGATATTATGAATATGATCTCAAACTGGCTTTTTCTTCTCTGTCATCATTACAGACCCTTTTCAATAGACCAAAGTCCAGCTGGGGAATTGGTATTAAATTGAAGGATATCTTTCAGGCCCGCAGAGTCGCCAGGCGGATACAAAAGCTGTTCCATTACAAGTATCAGGTCTTTACCTGGATGGATTTGAATCATAATCTTTTTACCGCCTTGAAGAACGAAAAGACCATGATGTATCTTATTGTTTTTCTGATCATCATCGTGGCCGCTTTCAATATTGCCTCTACTCTTATCATGCTTATCATGGAGAAGAAGAAAGAGATAGGTATTTTACGCACCATGGGGTCAGATGCCTCACAGATCATAGGGATATTTATGATCAACGGAATGCTGATGGGCGTTATCGGTATCCTGTCAGGGATTATAGCCGGAGTTTTACTGACGCTGAATCTTGACAGTATCTTTAATTTCATAGAAAATATCGTTAATGTTCTATCAAGGGTATATTATAATCTATTCAGTAAATTTTTTGATATATCCTTTCCGGAACGATTCGAGATCCTGGCCCGGGATGTCTATTATCTGGAAAAATTGCCTGTTCAGATCATGTTCTGGGATGTTTTTTCTATATGTATAGGGTCGATGATCGTAATCTTTCTTTTCTCGTTTGTCCCGGCCAAGCAGGCCGTTAAATTTAAACCAATGGAAATCATTCGGTATGAGTAAAATTATCTTACAGATCAAAGGACTGGTCAAGAATTTTCAATCAGGGAGCACTATCCTTGAGGTTTTACAGGGTCTGGACTTGGAGGTTAATGAAGGTGATTGTATTGCCATTATGGGAGAGTCAGGGGTGGGTAAAAGTACCCTTTTAAGCCTTATCGGAGGATTGGATAGCGTCACAGAAGGGAGCATCCGTATCAATGATACACAGATAACGCAACTGGATGAAAGAGACCTGGCTCATTTTCGAGCCAGGTTTTTAGGGTTCATGTTCCAGTATCATTATCTTCTGCCTGAATTCAATGCCCTGGAGAATGTTTTTCTGCCTCTTCTTATTAAAGAAAAGAATTTTAAAAAGGAATTTGAGAAAAAAGCCAGAGAACTTTTGGAAGAAGTGGGATTGAAGGGTCGCCTCTTTCATAAACCGGGTGAATTGTCAGGGGGTGAATGTCAGAGAGTGGCTTTATCCCGGGCGTTAGTGAAAAAGCCAAAGCTGGTTATTGCTGATGAACCAACAGGCAATCTGGATGATAAAAACACACAGATCGTGTTTGATCTTATCACCAGTCTGAATAAAAAGTATAATACTACATTTATTATCGCCACTCATAATAAAAAGATCGTTCAATATGCCAGAAAAGTGTATCTTTTAGAAAATGGAAAGTTGAATAAAATTTAGGACCTTCTTTGAAAGAACACAGCGGGAATATTTCTGCCGCCAGAGATGCTGCGAGCGCGTTTATCTCATTGAGAAAATACATCCGCAGTATCTCTGTCTGTATAGATTCATCTTTTTGCTGATCTCAATGCCTTCTTTCCAGCCTTTTCTGAAATCTTTGTAAAGGAATCCTATCCTGTATCGTTTGGATAAATCTTCGCACATGGTCTTGATCTCATCGTGGAATTGATATTTACTGTAGAGGAGAGTGGTGGTGAAAAGATCGAACCCTTTATCTTGAGCCATACAGGCTGCCTTCTCAAGCCTTATCTTATAACACAAAAGGCATCGTTTTTTCTTATCCTTTAACGGCCACCCTTTTTTAGTTCGGGTCAACCAGGCGTTTATATTGTGATCTTTGTCATAGATAATATCAAGTTTGGTGATCGTCTGATAAGCGTGCAGAGCGTCCAGCCTTTTATTGTATTCTGTAAGAGGATGAATATTGGGATTACACCAAAAACCCGTGATGTCCAGATCATTTTCCTGCAAAGCCTGATGAGAATAACATAAACACGGAGCACAGCAGATATGAAGGAGGATCTTTTTCACTTAAAATCTGATTCTTTAAAAACAATAGCGGTAAAGACCTGAAATTCACACCCTGACTTCCAGTCCTGGGGTCCCAGCCCGGCTTTCATGGAAAGGTGGGTCAAAGTGGTGGAAAGATCCCATCCCTGTTCGGGTGCCACTTGAGGGAGAAAGACAGACTGGTTCATCCCTTTTTTCAATATGATGCCATGTTTTCCAAGAACAATATCTTTATAGCTTGAAACCGGTTCCGGCGGGGACAGAACAGAGATCTCGATCTCGATCTTATCCAGTTCGGATGCCGTTACAGTGGGAAAACGGAAATCATGACTGCAGGCATTGACCGTATTTTCAATAACCGTTTGAGAAAGGGATTTCACGGGAAGAATATACCCGATACAACCGCGTAGTTGATGATCTTTATTAAGGGTAACAAAAGCGCCAGCATTTTTCTTCAGGGTATCACTTTTAATTTCGAATGAGGGAGTTTTCCCTTTTTTAATAAATTCGGTCAGGGTCTTCCTGGCCATCTGAAGAAGTAACTTTTTTTCCTCTTCTGTCAGATAAAAACCGGATTTTTTTTCATTATACGGAACATCTTTTCCTGAAAAACTCATAGCCGCATACCCCACTATTCTTTCTTTTACCCAGGATGTGTCACCTGAGTTTTTATATTGGATCAAATTAACCGTTGAGGCCCCTGCTTCCCGTGCCAGAAGCATCAAGGTGGTAACAGCGCCTAATCCACATTGATACGTAACAAGATTGGCCACACCGGAATCCTTGATCTTTTCTTCACGCTGTATCAATTTTTTTATTTTCAAGGATTGGATCAATTCAATGGTGGCTTTGTCCACTTTCTCCCCTTCCTGGTAGGAAGGGTAATGAGAAAGATCAGAACTGGCCACGATCAGGATATTTTTATCTTTCTGCGTTTTCATGATCTTGTACAGAACAGACGAGATCTTGTCCACCATATCAAAGGAAAAGTGACTGAATAAGATCGGTACGATCTTGAAATCATTCTTCAAGGCCAGCTGTAAAAAGGGGAGCTGAACTTCAATGGAATGCTCAAGCTTGTGGGCCTCATCCACTGACTGAAAAAGGTTATCCTTCAGGATCGCCTTCGTCAACTCTTCATCCACGGGAACAAGGCCCAGAGGTGTTTTATAATATCCTTTCTTAAACACAGATGGCTTTCTCAGAGGATACCTGTGCCCTACCCCGAATATCAGAACAGTGTCATACGATCTTCCTTCGACCTGTTTGAAAGCCCATCCCGCTACCTGGCCGGAGTAGATATAACCCGCATGAGGGGCGATAAGGCCAAAGATATTTTCTCCTTTAGGAAGTTTAACGACGCTGGCTTTGGCAAGATATTCCTTTACCATAGATTTGAGATCCATAGCATTGGCAGGATAAAACATACCGCTGACAGCGCTTTCTCTGATGTCTTCTGCTTTGATGGTCTTGGCTTCCTTTACATTTTGACAAAAGGAGAATACAAAAATGATCATTAGGGAAAATATTAATTGTCGCATCTTTCCCAATAGTAATATTTTGATTTTCAAATGTCAAGCAGGGTAATTTTTTGTTGCCTTTAGGAAAAATTATTATAAATTTGACTAAAATTTATTGAGAAAGGACAGGTAATGGGTTCAGATCTTAAAAAAGAGAGTTTAAAACTGCATAAAGAGCTGAAGGGGAAGCTGGAGATTGTCAGCAAGAGGAAGGTAACAAAAGAGAACCTTCCCCTTCTTTATACACCCGGAGTGGCGGCTTCCTGCATGGAAATCTATCATGACAGGGTCAAGGAATACGAGTATACCGGTAAACAGAATACGATCGCGATCGTAACAGACGGCTCAGCCGTTCTGGGCCTTGGCAAGATCGGGCCGCAGGCCGCTATGCCTGTTATGGAAGGAAAAGCCATTCTTTTTAAGGAATTTGGCGGGGTGAATGCCATCCCCATCTGTCTTGATACTTATGATACGGAAGAGATCATACAGACAACAAAGCACATAGCCCCCAGTTTTGGGGGCATTAATCTGGAAGACATATCCTCTCCCCGATGTTTTGATATTGAAAAAAAACTGGATGAAGAGCTGGATATCCCTGTTTTTCACGATGACCAGCATGGGACAGCTGTTGTGGTCTACGCGGGGGTGATTAATGCCTTGAAACTTGTCAATAAAACCAGTGACAGGATAAAGGTCGTTATCAATGGAGCCGGAGCCGCAGGAATTGCTATTGCCGAGTTCCTTTTAAAGAACAAATTTAATGATATTATTCTTTGTGACAGTAAGGGGATTGTTCATCACCGACGAAAAGAAGGGATGAACCAGGTCAAAGAAAAAATAGCCAGGATAACCAATCCAAGAGGCCAGACAGGGTCTCTGGCTGATGCCCTCGGGGGATGCGAACTTTTTATAGGTGTTTCGGTCAGGGATATACTGAGTGAAGAAATGATTTCCAGTATGGCAAAAGACCCTGTTCTTTTCACACTGGCCAACCCCGATCCGGAAATAAGTCCTGAGAGAGCGAAAAAAGCAGGCGTGAAAGTCATCGCCACGGGGCGTTCAGATTATCCTAATCAGGTGAATAATCTTCTTGCTTTTCCCGGCATTTTCAAGGGAGCCTTGGGAGTCAGAGCCGGCAGGATCACTTTTGAAATGAAACGAGAAGCCAGCCTGGCCATCGCTTCTCTGGTGAAGAGGAATGATCTAAAGCCCGGGTATTTTATCCCCCATGCTACGGATAGAACGGTTGCGGAGGTTGTTTCTGATGCAGTACGGTTTGCCTATAAGAAATATGGCGCTTGAGATCAAAAAGATCGTGACCATGCCCATTAAAAATAATCCTGTTCTTATTATCGTGGTGGTTTTTTTTCTGCTTCTTTCCCTGGGTAACAGGATCTATAATAATTATACCACTTCATTTCATATTCACGAAAGGATCAATAAGGTGTTTCCCGCCTGTTCCATAGAAGAAAAGGAAAGATGGCAGAAAAGGATCATTGAAAAAACAAAACATTTGGATGTGAAGGTATATATTCATGTGGTCAAGATGGGGGAAAATTACTGGCAGATCGCCCGGGAAAATGGCTTGGACATTGATACGATTGTGGGCCTGAACCCTTATTTAAAGAATCTGTATGCCTCAGCAGGGGAGAATCTCCTGGTAGCGAACAGAAAGGGTTGTCTTCATATTATACAGGGTCATGAAACCCTTTATGATCTGGCTAATCTGTATGATGTCTCTGTTTCCGAGATCAGAAGAGCCAATCGATTAAATATATTTGTGGAATATATCTATGGACTGAACAAAAATGATGTGTTGTTCATTCCTGATGTGAAACCTGTTGTTTTAACCGAGGGGATGAATGAAATGTATGAACTGAGACGGGCTCTTCAATCCCCTCTGGGGGGAGCCTATACCTCCGGTTTTGGATTAAGAATAGATCCCATAACCAGACAATCAAGGCACCATAATGGGCTGGACATAAGGGTACGGATCGGGACAGCTGTAGGAGCCTCTGCTGACGGTGTGGTTGTGGCAGCCGGATGGGCCGGCGGATACGGGAAAATGATCAAGGTCAGCCATTATAATGGTTATACCACGCTTTATGGTCATCTGTCACGGATCTATGTCCGGACGGGTCAGAAGGTGAAGCAGGGACAGATTATTGGCAGTTCAGGGAATACCGGTCGCACAACCGGTCCTCATCTGCATTTTACGGTCTGGTATAAGGGGAAATTGGTGAATCCCGCCAAGTTTCTCTGGTAAGATATTAACTTAAATGTTGGTCGAATTGTTTATATATCCAGATTTCTTACTTTTTTAGCATATTTTTCAATAAAATCACGTCTTCGGTCGACCTGATCACCCATAAGGATGGAAAAGGTTTCATCAGCCTCAACAGCATCCTCCAGGGTAACTTTAAGGATCGTCCTGTTCTCCGGGTTCATTGTCGTTTCCCAGAGCTGAGAGGGGTTCATCTCGCCCAGTCCTTTATATCGCTGGATCTTGATATCGCCTTTCTGGATTTTTTTTAAATGGTTCATTTTTTTATCCCGTTCCTCATCAGAATAGGCGTATTCCACTTCTTTCCCGCTGGCTATCCTGTACAGAGGCGGTTGGGCGATATAAACAAATCCCTCTTCGATCAAAGTCGGCATATACCGGAAAAAGAATGTCAGAATAAGGGTACGGATATGAGAGCCGTCAATATCGGCATCCGTCATGATAATGATCTTGTTATATCTCACCTTGGAAATGTCAAAATCTTTTTTGCCAACGCCGGCGCCAATAGCGGCGATGATGGTCTTGATCTCTTCATTGGAAAGAACTTTGTCAAGCCTTGATTTTTCCACATTCAGGATCTTTCCCCTCAGGGGTAAAATAGCCTGGAACCGTCTGTCACGCCCCTGTTTGGCTGAACCGCCGGCTGAATCCCCTTCAACGAGATACAGTTCTGAAAACTCGGCTTTTTTTTCTGTACAGTCAGCCAGTTTTCCCGGCAGTGATGAATCCATATCCAGCACATCTTTTCTTCGCACAAGCTCTTTCGCTTTTTTTGCGGCTTCCCTGGCGTGAGAAGAGGCAATGGCCTTTTCTATTATCTTTTTGGCGATTTTGGGATAATGGGAAAAATAATCACTCACTTTATCATAAACAATACTGTATACAATTCCCTCGATTTCGCTGTTCCCCAGCTTCATTTTTGTTTGCCCTTCAAACTGGGGATCCTGTACTTTCAGGCTAACGACGGCAGTGAGCCCTTCCCTGACATCATCGCCCTGCAGATTACCGGATAATTTCTTTTCCAGCCCCAGCTTTTTCGATGAATCATTAAAGGCTCTGGTCAAAGCCGATTTGAACCCGCTTAAATGAGTGCCGCCTTCCTGGGTATTGATATTGTTCACAAAAGTAAAAATATTCTCTGAATACCCCGAATTATATTCCATGGCCACTTCAACAATAACGTTTTCCTTGTTGTCCTGGAAATAGATAGGCGGTTTATGGATAGGATTTTTATTTTCGCTTAAATAACTGACAAAGGATATAATTCCTCCTTTGAACTGAAATTTATGTTCTTTGGTCTCTTTCCCCCGTTCATCGACCAGTTCAATAGTGATACCTTTATTGAGAAAGGCCAGCTCCCTTAAACGGTTGGAAAGGGTGTCAAAATGATAATTAATGTCTTTGAATATCTGATGGTCAGCTTTGAACACGACTTTTGTTCCGGTCTGTTTTGTTTTGCCCTTGATCTCCAGTTTGGTGCTGGCTTTCCCTCTCTGGTATTTTTGTTTATAGATCTTTCCATCTCTATAAACTTCTACCTCGCACCATTCAGAAAGGGCATTGACGACGGAAATCCCCACTCCGTGCAGGCCGCCTGATATTTTGTAGGCCTTGTGGTCAAATTTACCCCCGGCATGCAACTTTGTCATAACGATCTCTAAAGCCGAGATCTTGAACTTGGGATGCACATCAACAGGGATACCACGCCCATTATCTATTACTTCAATGATATTGCTTTTTTTGACCTTGACCGTGATGTAATCACACTGCTCGACCAGAGCTTCATCAATACTATTATCAACCACCTCATAGACAAGGTGATGAAGCCCGATCGCGCCGGTACTTCCAATATACATGCTGGGCCTTTTGCGTACTCCATCCAACCCGTCAAGCACCTGAATTTTAGTGGCATCATAACTGTCTTTATCCTGAAAGAGTTTTTCTACAACATCTTTTGCCATAAGGATTGCCCTCCCAAGCTTTAGGTAGGATAGTAATATAATTCAGAACAGTGAAAAAATCAAGTAGTTTCCTTTATTTTTTCTTTTTCCCTGACCAGCTGCCGCCGAAAAAAGGATTATCTTTCAAACCCTTGCTCAATTCCTTCATGTTCTTAGCGCTGTCTTTCAGAGCTGACATGGTCTCCTGTATGGTCCCTCTGTTTTCCGCCAGCGACGCTGACAGTTGTTGAAAATTATTCAAGGTCTTCATAAAGGAACCGTTGGGGTCACTCAGCTGGGCGGTTAAAAGCTGCACGTTTTTAATGATAAGGTCAGTTGGGCTGTCCGGAGCATGGGCTAATTGTATGGCAAGAAACTCTCTCCCTTTTTCCGAGTCTGCCGAGTACAAAAAATCACCATCAGCGGCCATGGAAGAGTTAGTCATGCCTGTCGAGAGTTCAATAAATTTCTCTCCTATGAGGGGAGCATTCAGCATAACAACTGAATCTTTCCTTATTTTTTGAGAATATTTCTTAAGAACGTAAAATCTTAAAATGATCTGATCGTTTTCATCAAGGTATATTTTTTTTACCAGACCGATCTTAAGGCCTTTGTACTTGACCGGCATCCCTTCTGAAAGGCTGGCGGCTGAATTAAATCCTGTTTTATAATAAAATTTTTTAGTTAAAAGATGCTGACCTCGCGCGATAAAGATGACAGCGGAGATGATAATAATAAGGCTTATAACGATGAAACTCCCGATTAATTTTTCTGTCTGTTTAAATTTATAGGCCATTGTATTCCTCCTCGGTTGCCCTGAAACAGGGCAACTCTGAAAATTATCGTTTCTGGTCTATGGTTTCCGGACTCCTGTCTATTTTCAAGTTTTTGATATTGGCGATGGTTCGATCTTTAATTTCAATGATCCGATCGGCAAAGCCAAGGAATTTGTCGATCTCATGAGTGATAACAACGGACGTGACCCCTTTGTTATAGGCTTCAGTCATTAATTTTACTATAATATTTCGTGAATTATCGTCCAGGTTGGCGATAGGTTCGTCATAAAATATTGTCTCAGGTTGAGTTATTAAAGCCCGGGCCAGGGCTACCATTTTTCGCTGACCCATGCTGAGAAAGGCCGGGAGATGGAATCTGTGATTTTCCATATTAATGATAGTGATCATTTTATTCACTTCTTCCGTGATCTTTTCTTCAGGCATGATCTCATGGTACCTCAGCGGGAGAGCCAGGTTATTAAAAACATTCATATTGCTGATCAAGGCCGAATCCTGAAAAACAAAGCCTGTGCGTTGATGTATCTCCATCAACTCTTTTTTAAAGATACCTTTCAGATTGACGCCATCATAAAAAACGTTCCCCTCCTCCGGTAAAATCAGGCCGGAAATGATCTTTAAAAAAGTACTTTTCCCTTCCCCTCTCGGGCCCACAATGATAATAAATTCACCTTTGTAAATTTCAAGAGAGACATCGCTCAGGATATAGCTGCTGCCGGGAGTATAATTAAAATTCAAATTCTCAACTTTTAATACAATGTTCTGTTTCTTCATATTTAAATATAAAAGAGGATGGTGATGATCCCGTTAAAGGTGAAAACATAGATCAATGAATTGACTACAGCCCTGGTCGTGGCCATCGGCACTTCTGTGGATGAAAGTCTTATTTTGAAACCATGATACACGGAGATGGTGGCAATGATAGCCCCGAACACGGATGATTTTAGAATAGAGACGATTAGATCGGTCATTGTCATGGCGGAGAACAGAAAAGCAAAAAAGCGATGCAAAGGGATGTTCAACTGGAAACTGGCAACGAAAAATCCCCCGATGATTCCCACCGTGGCAAAATAGATCGTCAGACAGATGGTGGAGATGATGGACCCTATAAGTCTGGGGAACATGATATACTTTAATGTATCGATGCCCATGGCTTCCAGCGCTTCCACCTCATGAGAAACCATCATATTCCCGATCTCTGTGGCAATGGCCGTACCGGAACGGCCGGTAATGATGATAGCGGTCAGTATAGGTCCCAGTTCCCGGACCATGGTAATGATCAGGATCTGACCGATGAGATTCTCGGCGCCTATCTGTATCAGCTGAGTTACGGATTGTACAATAATGACAATTCCCAGAAGCAGAGAAATAATACTGATAATAGGAAGAGCGTTATATCCTGTAAACAGTATCTGGTTCTTTATTATCTGTCTGATGATCTTTCTGCCCTTCCGGCTTCCGGCAAGGGTTTCCCAGATCGCATAGACAAACAGACCACAGACCCCTCCAAAATAATCCAGTTTTTTTAAGAATGATTTGCCGATTTTTGAAAGAAATTCTGTACTCATTTTTAAAAATTAGTCAATTTTTGGCGGTAAGTCAACCCTGGCGCTATTTTTTTCTCTGTATGGACCTTTTTTTAATGTCAATCATCTGGGAAGTATTTCCTATAATAACATAGGGTAAGGTTAAATCTTCTTTCAGCAAAGTGAAAACCGGCATGGCCCCGGATTCAAGAGAGTTCTTCAGCATGGAGAAATAAGAGTCGGGTATGCGTTCCAGCTTTTCGCCATTAACCATCAATCCCTTGTCTTTTGACATACTCCATATAGCCAACTCTGTTGTCTTTGAAAGGGTATTGATGATTTCCAGAAAATGGGCAAAACTATAAGGCATATATTTCGAAGGTGAGAGCAGAAAGTCTACATATTGCGCTTCCCGGCCGGAAGAAACGATAAGGGGGAATTTACCTTCGGGGGTATTATAGGGGATCTTGAATTCTATATCCTTTGATCGGGTATTCCCCTGATACTCTTTCAATACGATCCTGGCTTTGACCGTTTCCCCCGGATAATACTCTCTCTGATCACATATCATTTTTTGTATTTCCAGCATTTTTATCCGCGTGTTGATCTTTAGCTCACCTTTAATGGAGGTTATGGAAACCTTTTCGAATTTATTCATTAAAATTTCGGAAATGGGTTTTAAAAATAATAACATTCCTGTTTGGAGGCTATCCAGAAGATTGATTCCGGGAATCGTGTCTTTCAGTACCATGGAACTCTTGTTGTCGAATTGGACTGTAAATTCAAAATCCAATGTGTTATTTTCCCACCATCCGCCCGCCTTTTCGATGGAGCGATAAAGACACAGGCTTAACAGGCTGGGGAGCATATGGTAGGTTTTAATGAGCCCAAAGTTATATTGTTTCAAGACACCCTGGTAATTGACATCAAGTTGAAAGGGGATGAGTCCGGCTTTTTGGTCCATGACTCCTGCCAGTCCTCCCAGCTGATCCTGAAATATCTTTCCCACGGTCTTTGTGGCAGAACCGATCTTGAAAGACTGATAGAGACTGGGTAGAACCGTGTGGATATACGCATGAGACATGGGCAGATCGGTTGATCCGGAAAAAAACATGGGGTGACCGAAGATCAGTATTTTATTCTGTTTAACATACGTAACCGTTCCGATAGCGCTCAAATTAAGATCACCGGTAATGAGATTGACGGCCACAGCTGATCCGGGTTCAAATTTATCAGGGACCTGGATATCCTTTCCTGCCTCACCTCCTGCCATGGGGAAAAAGCCCATATTCTTAAACTGTTCTTTAAATATATCAAAACCGGCTTCCGTAATGCCCTGAAAGGCCAGAGGGATCTTCAAGACCTGCAGATTGTCTTTATTGTCTTTGACATAATATTCCTTGAAAGGATGATGGATATTATAAAAGTTGGTATTATATTTTCTTTCGATTATTTCAAGCATATCTTCAATAGGGGTAATAGCGGCGATCGGCTCTTTTGAGAATGACCAGGAAAAGGCCAGAGCCCCGATGATCTTATCCTGGATATAGACAGGGCTTCCGCTCATTCCCGCGATGATCCCTGCTTTATCCACTGTTTTTCCACTGAGCCTGGCCAGGATCAGATCCCCTTCAGGTCTGATATTTTTAAGAACAGAAATGATCTCTACATCAAATTTTTCTATGGCTGTCCCCTGAAATACTGTTTTACCATAACCGGTCATACCCGGCTTTATCTGGCTGACAGGAAGAATATCATCCTGGGCGAGTATCAGAGAGGACCATATAAAAACAATCAGGATAAAAAGGATTTTTTTAAAAAGTTTTTTCATATGTGAGAGTTCTTTACAGATAGCTTAACACTTCCCTCCAGCCCTTTATGCGGATCAAGAGATTTTTACTGGGTTTGGATGATCTCAATTGATTCCAGGGATAATCGAACAGAAGGACTTTAATTTTTTCTTTGATGAATTCCATAGCAAAATCGATCCTGTCCTCAATAACGCACTTGAGTAAAAGACCCTTGGAAAAAACCAGATTCAGCTTGCTTTTTCCTTCATATTCCTGCACAAAATATATTTTATCATAGGGGATCTTGTTCTTTGCCAGCCAGTGCAGGGTCTGTTCTTTGGCCTTTTTGGGCCGTGCTGTGATCAAAATGATCTGATATTTCTCTTTTAAATAATCCAGAGATGTCCTGGCGCCTGAAAGGACAGGTATCTCCAGCCATTTATTTTTTTCATCAAAATAATCCCAGAATTCTGTCATTTTTTTCTTCGGGATTCCTAACACTTTTTCGTAAAAGGAGTGGATCACATCCTGCTGTTTCAGGTTAAAACCAAAAAATTTATTGATATACTTCCGAAAGGTTTTGTCCGAGTCACCGATAACACCGTCGATGTCAATACCAATAGAGGGTTTATAGACACTCATACTCCTTTCTCCGTTTGGCATACAAGGGGAAAGCATCACACATCTCTTTAACTTGTTTATTGATCCTGGCCAGGATTTTATCGTCTGTTGAGTTTTCTATGGCGTTGTTCATGAAATCGGCGATCATCTCCATTTCCTTCTCTTTCATACCTCTGGTCGTGACAGAAGGGGTGCCTATTCTTATCCCGCTGGTGATAGCCGGCGGTTGCTCGTCATAGGGGATCATGTTTTTATTAGTAATAATACCGCCTTTTTCTAAAGCGATCTCTGCTTCTTTTCCCGTAATTTTTCTGTTACGCAGATCTATCATCATAAGATGATTGTCCGTTCCCCCTGAAACAAGCCTGAAGCCTCTGGCTTTTAGACTCTGGGCCAGTTTCATGGCATTCTTTCTGATCTGTTTCTGATAGGATTTGAATTCCTGAGTCAAGGCCTCCCGGAAGGATACGGCTTTCGCTGCTATGATATGCATTAAAGGTCCGCCTTGAATGCCGGGGAAGATATTCTTATTAATACCTTTTTCATATTCTGATCGGCAAAGGATCAGCCCGCCTCTTGGCCCCCGTAATGTCTTGTGAGTGGTTGAAGTAACGAACTGGGCATGAGGAACGGGAGAAGGGTGCTCCCCGGCGGCCACAAGTCCGGCGATATGGGCCATGTCCACAACCAGCAGAGCGCCGGCCTTATCAGCAATAGACTTGAATTTTTTAAAGTCAATGATCCTTGGATAAGCGCTGGCCCCGGCTATGATCAGTTTAGGCTTATGCTGCAGGGCCAGTTTTTCCAGTTCATCGTAATCGATTGTTTCTGTTTCACGATTAACTCCGTAAAAGACAATGTTATAGAGCCTGCCGGAAAAATTGACCGGACTTCCGTGAGTCAGATGGCCTCCATGGGCCAGATTCATGCCCAGAAATGTATCTCCCGGCTCGGCCGCGGTAAAATAAACTCCCATATTGGCCTGAGAGCCGCTGTGGGGCTGGACATTGGCTGACTCAGCCTGAAAAAGTTTTTTAGCCCTCTGGATGGCCAGATTTTCGACAACATCCATATATTCGCAGCCGCCATAGTATCGTTTGCCTGGATATCCTTCAGCGTATTTATTGGTCATGATACTGCCCTGAGCCTGTAAAACCGCTTCGGTAACAAAATTTTCTGAAGCGATAAGCTGGATCTTGGAATGCTGTTTCACTGTTTCATGATAGATGGCTTTGGCAACATCAGGATCGGTTTTAAAGAGTTCTTTCATGGCTTGTCCTTTGTACCGATGATAATTTATTTATAAAAAGATCGATGTACTCTTTTATCTGCTCAAAGGTTTTCATGTAATTTTCCATATCATGAGGAAAAGGGTCTGTCACATCATCATTTTTATCGATCATATGGGATAAAAGAGATATCTTTTTTGAACAGGATACAAATTGATTTTTCAAGAGTTGAGATTGATACTCTTCCATTGTCAGGATATAATGATTATTTCTCATATCTTCCTGTTTGATTGATCTGGACTTGAAAAATTGATTAAAAGGAATATGAAAATGACACAGCACTTTTTTTGCGTTATCCGATAGCGGGGAACCATCATAGGCCAGGATCCCTGCTGATGATGCGTAGTGAAGAGAATCCTGCCCCACTTTATAATTAAAGTACATTTCTGCCATAGGGCTGCGGCAGGTGTTCCCTGTGCATACAAACAAAAACTTCATGGCCATTAAATTATACCAATATAATTAAATGTCAATGAAAATTTTGGACGGTATTTCTCATTATTTCAGTTAAATATTAAAATTTTGTTGCCTATTTATTATAAAATGATTATAATTGGTAGCAAAGTTAATATAAGGAGGACAACATGAAAACCGTCAATCAGATCAAGGAAATACTCTCTACATTAGAAGGGGATGTGGAAAAATTAGAAGTCAAAAAAGTAAAAGCCGCCGCTTCCAGAGTCAGGAAAGGACTCATGCAGATATCCAGGCTTTGTAAAGAAGGAAGAAAAGAAGCCATGGATATTAAAGCCAGTATTTAGTATATCAATTCTTAAAATATAAAAAGGGGGATAAATCCTTATCCCCCTTTGTTTTCTTCAAGAACTTGTCTGTTTGTCAATTAAAATAAAATTTTTGGAGGATCTGTTTTGAAAGCCATTATCCCCGTTGCAGGAGTGGGAACAAGATTAAGACCCCATACTCATACAACTCCCAAAGTATTGATCAAAGTCGCCGGAAAGACCATTATAGAATACATTATTGATGAGATCATACAGTATCGTATCATTGACGAGATCATCTTTATTGTGGGGTATCTGGGTGATCAGATAAAAGAATTTATCGAGAGAAAATATCAAAAAAAGATTGCTTTGAGTTTTATCACCCAGGAACAACGCAAAGGCCTGGGCCATGCTATCTTTCTGGCCAGGACCATTTCCCAGGGGCATCCTGTGCTTATCATTCTGGGCGATACGATCTTTAAAACCAATTTTAAAAAAATTATCAATTCAGAAAAAAATTTTATCGGGGTCAAGGAAGTGGAAGATCCCAGCCGTTTCGGGGTTGTTTTTTTAAATCAGGAGAAGAAAATTGAAAAATTTATTGAAAAACCTTCGTCATCCAAATCAAAACTGGCTATTGTGGGTATCTATCTGATCCAGGATTCCAAACTGTTGTTTGAAAAAATCGATAAGATTATCAAGCAGGGTATTAAAACAAAGGGGGAATATCAATTGACCGATGCCCTGGAACTATTATTAAAAGAAAAAATAGAAATGGAGATATTTGAAATAGAGAAATGGCTGGATTGCGGGAAACCGGAAACACTTCTGGCCACCAACAGGGTCCTTTTAGAGCAGCACGGTAATAACAGGAAAATCAAGAACGGGATCATCATCCCTCCTGTTTATATCTCAAAAAATGCACAGGTTGAAGAGTCGATTATCGGTCCTTACGTGTCCATAGGAGATAATGTTATCGTAAAACATTCTCTGATCAGCGACAGTATCATCAATGATTCCGCTATGATAGAAAAGCTGATGCTCTCCGGGTCTCTTATCGGCAGAGAAGCCGTGTTAAAAGGAATATGCCGGCATCTTAATATTGGAGATTCTTCAGAGGTACGTTTCGGATAATGTTAGCCTTATTTTCAGATTTTAAAGCGGTTTTTGATCGGGACCCGGCAGCCAGAGGGTTAGGCGGTTTTTTCGAGGTCCTTTTTACATACTCGGGTTTTCATGCTATTGTCCTTCACCGGATCACTCGTCTATTCTGGCGATTGAAAATACCCGTGATCCCTCGTATCCTGTCCCAGCTGAATCGATTCATGACAGGGATAGAAATACATCCGGGAGCCAGGATAGGCAGGGGATTTTTTATTGACCATGGCATGGGGGTGATCATAGGCGAAACAACTGAAATTGGAGACAACGTGACCCTTTTTCAGGGTGTTACACTGGGAGGGACAGGTAAAGAAGCCGGCAAGCGCCATCCTACTATCGGTCATAATGTGGTAATCGGAGCCGGGGCCAAGGTTTTAGGAAATATCCATATTGGCCATAATGTCAAGATAGGGGCCAATTCTGTTGTTTTAAAGAATGTCCCTGATGATTCTACCGTGGTGGGTATTCCGGGAAGGGTCGTCAGGCAGAAAGGTAAAACACTGGACAATTTAAACCACAGCGATATCCCTGATCCCATTCTGCAGAGGCTCCAGCATTTACAGACCGAGATAAATCTTATAAAGAAAAAGTTCAAGATCAGATGATAAAATTTTATAACTCGTTAAAAAAAAAATTAGAAAAATTTTCTCCCATTGAGGAAAAACGGGTAAAGATCTACTCCTGCGGTCCTACCGTCTATGATTATGCTCACATAGGTAATTTCCGTTCCTATATCTTTTCAGATCTTTTAAGAAGGTTTTTAAAATATAAAGGATACAAGATCAGCCATGTGATGAACATCACGGATGTTGATGACAAGACCATACACAAAGCTCAGAGAGAAGGAAAAAGCCTCCAGCAATTCACAAAAGAATACACAGAAGCTTTTTTCCATGATCTGAGAACTTTAAATATTGAAGAGGTTGAATTTTATCCCCGTGCCACAGAGCACATTGATGACATGGTCCGGCTTATAAAAAAACTGGAAAGAAAAGAACTCACATATATCTCAGAAGGTTCTGTTTACTTTAATATTTCCAGATTTCGCAAGTACGGCAATCTTTCAGGTGTTGATCTGGGCGGGATGAAGAAAGGCAGTCGCGTCGATCATGACGAGTACAAGAAAGACGACATAAAGGATTTTGTTCTTTGGAAGGCGAAAAAACAAGGAGAACCTTTCTGGAACACGGTTTATGGTGAAGGGAGACCGGGATGGCACATCGAATGCTCGGCCATGAGCATGAAGTATCTGGGCCCGACGCTGGATATCCATACCGGAGGCGTGGATCTGATCTTTCCCCATCATGAGAACGAGATCGCGCAGAGCGAAGGGGCCACAGGAAAACCGTTTGTACGGTACTGGTTGCACTGTGCTCATCTTATTGTTGAGGGGGAAAAGATGTCAAAATCGAAAAATAATTTTTTCACCCTGAGGGATCTTTTAAAAAAAGGATATACTCCGCGCGCTATCCGGTATCTTCTGCTTTCCGTGCATTACAGGAAACAGCTCAATTTTACAGAAAAAAGCGCAAAGGCTGCCACAGCCGCTGTTCTCAAGATCCAGAATTTCTATGACACAGTAAAAGAACTGCGACCAGACAATAAAAAAAATCATGGTGTTCAAAATAAATTAAGGCCTTTTCTCATTAATTTCGACAGGGAATTAGAGAACGATTTGAATATTTCACCGGCTCTGGCCTCTCTTTTTGATTTTATCCATATGACCAACAGATTCATCATAGAGCAAAAGATCACTGAAAAAGACAAAGGATTTATCCTGAAGACATTGAAAAGAATCGACAACATTTTGGGGATACTGCAGGAAAAAGAGTCTGTTCCTGAAGAGGTATTAGCCCTTGTCAATGAGCGTGAGGAAGCCAGAAAAAGTAAGGATTTTAAAAAAGCCGACAGGATCAGGGACGAAGTGATAAAAAAAGGATTTGTCATTGAAGATACAAAAGAAGGCGCCAGAGTTAAGAAAATAGAGTAAGGTCACCTTTTCTTATGCTTGTCTGTTTTTAAAAAGAGACAAGATATCAATAAGGGAAATAATCCGGATGGGGATCCTATCAGAAAATTTGGTTTATAACCTGTGGTTCAGCTGGTCAAAACGGCTAGATCGATATTTTGTTTCTATTGATAAAGATTTCTGGGAAGCGTGTCATCATAATCCGGTTCTGTTTATTAAAAAGAAAAGGGATAATGCCGCGATAAATAAGTTGGCCCGGGAATTTGAGAATGAATACAGGGAATATATGGATAGCACTGATCTGTGGGGAAATAAAATTTCTTTTCCCATTGCCTATTTTTCTGCGGAATACGGGCTGCATGAAAGTCTTCCTGTTTATTCCGGGGGGCTGGGGATTCTATCGGGTGATCATCTGAAAAGCGCATCTGATCTGGGGATCCCTCTTATTGGCGTGGGATTGTTCTATAAAAGAGGTTATTTTGTTCAGAGTCTTGATAAAGAGGGGAACCAGATCGCCCTTTATCCGGTTTCGCGCATGGATGATCTTCCGGTTCGTCCGGTCCTTGACAGAAAAGGGAATAGATTGATCATCTCTCTTCCCATGGGTGGAACAAATGTTTATACCCAGGCCTGGCTTGTCAATGTGGGCAGGGTGAAGTTATATTTTCTCGATACAGATATAAAAGAGAATAAAGAAGGAGATCGCGGGATAACCTCACAGCTGTATCAGGGAGCCAAGGGAAACGAAATCAGGATCAGGCAGGAGATCCTTCTGGGGATGGGGGGTGTGAAACTTTTGAGAGCGTTAAATATCGATCCAAAAGTCTGGCATATCAATGAGGGACATTCGGCCTTTTTAATACTGGAACTGGCTAAAGAAGAGATGGAAAACAATACTCTGTCTTTCGATCAGGCCCTGTGCAGGGTAAGAAAAAGGATCCTTTTTACCACGCATACCCCTGTTAAAGAAGGGCATGAGAATTTTCCCAGGCTTTTGATGGAAAAATATTTCAAAGGATATCTTAAAACAGATGGTCTTTTAAAGACGGGTAATTTCGCTCATGAAAAAAACCCTGAAAATTTCAGTATGACCATACTGGCTTTGAAATACTCTGCCAGGGCCAATGCGGTCAGCCGGATCAATGCTCAGGTCTCAAAACAGATGTGGGCAGAACTGTGGCCTGAAAAAACCGAGCAGGAGATCCCCATTGATGCTATTACCAATGGAGTTCATCATTCCACCTGGGTGGCTGATCTTTGGGATGATCTGTTCGTTCGATACATTGATGCTCATTGGAGGGACAGGGTGGATCAACGATCCCTGTGGGACCGGGTTAGAGATATTCCCTCTGAAGAGATCTGGGATAGGCATGTTCGATTAAAGCAGAGGTTGACAGATTATGTCAGGCAGGCGATCCAGGCTCAGCACGCCAGAAATAAGAGTGAACCAGAGATTATAGAACAGGTAATGAAGGAACTGGATAAAGAGGCTTTGATTATCGGCTTTGCTCGCCGGTTTGCGGTGTACAAGAGAGCCACATTGATATTATCAGATGAAAGTGCGTTAAAGCAAATACTGTTGAATGAAACTCATCCCGTACGTCTTATCTTTGCAGGGAAGGCTCATCCGGCGGATCTGAAAGGCCAGGAATTTCTAAAAATGATCTATCATTATTCCTTAAAGCCCCTGTTCAGAGGAAAAATATTATTTTTAGAGAATTATGATATATCTGTGGCCAGATATCTTACTCAGGGAGCCGATGTGTGGCTCAATAATCCGCGAAAGCCTTATGAAGCTTCGGGAACAAGCGGCCAGAAGGCCGGCATGAACGGAGTATTGAATTTCAGCCAGCTGGATGGCTGGTGGCCGGAGGCTTACAATGGAAAGAACGGCTGGGCTATTCCCGGCGATGAAGATGAAGCCATAGAAAATGATATGCGGGATAAAAGGGAGGCGGAATCGATCTACAAAATATTGAACACCCGGATCATACCCTGTTTTTATAACAGGAATTCCAGCGGCATCCCTGTCCAATGGATCGATATGATGAAAGAATCGATTCTTACTGTGATGCCTGTCTATAATACTCATAGAATGGTCAAAGAGTACTGTGAAAAATATTATTTTCCCCTAATGAAATGAAGAGTCAGAATAATTTAAATCAGATCCTTCACCTTTTAAAAAAAAACAGAAAGAACATATCCTGTCCTGTTCCGTCCTTCTGGGCCTGGCCGGGAATTGATTTTTCAGGCAAAGTAAAACAGGCCAATCTCTTTGATCTGCTGATAGCCTTGATAAAAAATATCCTTCAGAACGATCACAAACAAAACCCAAAGGATCCCCGGCCTTTGGTAATCTACGGATCCCTGATCAGAACGACCTGCGCCTATGATTTTGACGGGGATGGGAAATTGTCCTTGAATAGAAACAACCTGCGAGAAAGCGGGACGTTTTTACGAATGATCCTGTTGTTGCCTTTTTTGAAAAGGATGGGGATCAATATGATCTATTTATTGCCTGTGACCCGATCCAGCCGGCAATACCAAAAGGGTGAGGCCCCCTCTCCTTATTCCGTAAAAAATCATCTTAAACTGGATGAAGCCTTCCATGATCCCATGGTGGGACTGTTCTCAGAGAAAAAGCTGGACCTGCAGTTCAAGTCCTTGATCGAAGCCGCGCATCGTATGGGAATAAAGATCATTATTGATTTTATTCCCCGCACGGCCGCCAGGGATCACGATCTGATCCTTCAAAGACCGGGGTGGTTTTACTGGATAAAAAAAGATAGTGAAGATAAGTTTTATCCCCCTTTTATCAAAGGCGTTCCCTGTACCCCTTTTTCAAGACAGTATAATAAAAGCATTTATGCATCCTTAATAACGCAGGAATTCTTATCACATTTCACTTTCTCTCCTGACCTTATCGACAGGAAAAAATGGCAATGGCTGGTAGCCAAGGTAAAAAGAGAGAAAATACCTGATTTTCTGGATATGATCAGTGAAACGTTCCATGTAACTACGGCTCCTGGTTTTTCAGATGTGATCAATGACCCTCAACCTTTATGGAAAGATATTACATTCCTCCGCCTCCATTTTGATCATCCTGTGGACGCTGTCCCTTTTTTAAAGAAAGACCAGCCCCCGTATATACTTTATGATGTTTTGAAATCCAGCCGTTCAAGGTTCAATAGGCCGAATGAAAAGCTGTGGAATTATTTATGTGATATTCTCCCCTTTTATCAGAAAAAGTACAGGATCGATGGAGCCCGTATTGATATGGGACACGCTCTGCCCCCTGAGTTAGAGAAACATATTCTGCACAGGCCTGTCAAGAGAGATCCCGGGTTCTTTCTTATGTCCGAGGAGTTGGATATGGGTAATTCAGCCAGGGCCAGAAGGATGGGGTATCATATGATCGTGGGCAATTTATGGGCGCAGCAAGCCAGATGGAAAAACGGGAACATAAAAACATCTTATAAAAACGATCTCATGAATCTGTCCCTGCCGGTTCTGGGCAGCGCTGAAACACATGACACGCCCCGTTGTATTACAAGAAGCAAAGATCCCCGCTTTTATTATTTTGTCACTGTGTTGAATTTTTTTCTTCCCAACACGGTTCCCTTTATTAATACAGGATTTGAAATAAAAGAAAAACAGCCCATGAACATGGGGCTGGATACTGATTTCTGTGATCTGCATCTTTTACCAAAAAAGGATCCCAATTATGGCAAACTGGCCTTATTCGATCATACCTTTTTACATTGGGAAAACAGCAGTACTCTGTTCATGTCACTGGTATCAAAATGCCTATGGATAAGAAAATCATTCCCTGTCCTGAGCCGGTTTCAGGCTTTTCGGGATGTCAAACTATCTCCGGAGAATCAATATACTTTCAGCTTTCTCTATCCTTTTAAAAATGGCTTTGTTTATATCATAATTAATTCTCATCTTAAAAAAGACTTTACTGTCAGTTTTAAAATACCCGGAAGAGATTGGTGTTTTCATTCCCTTCTTGATACAGAGGCATTCTTTGAAAAAAAAGAATTCTGCGACGATAATATCCACAGCCGGATAAAACGAAAAAACAGGACATATCAGATCAGGTTAAAAAAGGCGCAGATCCATATCCTTCATCTAATCCCTTTCAACCGATAATAACTCTTATACTATAGCCCCCGGTCTGCCGATATATAAAAAAAACGAGGCAAAAAGTCTTGTTGGTATTTATTATACTCATTCAGATCATTGTGGGGCTTGTTATTATCTACATGTTCTATGTTAATCCATCCATGAATCCTTTTAATCGGGCCATGAAATTCCTGGAAATAGGGAATATAGATGAGGCTATCCTTGAATTCACCCGGTCAATTGAAAAGGACCCCCGGAATCATATAGCCCATTTCAAACTGGCCCATCTTTATCTGCAAAAGGATGTGCTTTTAAAGGCCGAGGAGCATTTTAAAAAAGTACTGGAAATAGGGAAATTTTCTGAAGAGATCAAAAGGCTGGATATTCTGAAAGAGATCGCCAGGATCTGTTTTGATCTAAAGAAATATGAAGAAGCCTTTCTTGCTCTGAAAGAGATCCTGACAATTTTTCCCTCTGACTATATGGGAAATTTCTATATGGGGTTGATCCATGCCGGCCAGCTGGTCTATGAAGAGGCCAGTCAATATTTTAAAAAAGCCATCAGTTCCAGGCCCAATGATATCGAATCACGGGTCAATTCCGCCTTATGTCTGATTCAAATGCAGGATCTGAATTCAGCCATCAGGGTTCTGGAAGAAGCCAATCAAAAGGCGCCTGATAACGAGAAAGTAAAATTTTATATGGGTGTCTGCCTTTATATGGCCAAGATCTATAAACGCTCCATTGACTTTTTGTTACCTGTTCTGAAAGCAACGAGTGACACGAAAATAAAATATTTCTGTTACCGGCTTATCGCCTCATCATTCTTCTTTCTTAATGAATATGAACGTGCCAGGGAATATCTGGATTCCGGGATGGAATTTGTCAAGCTGAATTCTTTAATGGAGGAATACAAGACCCTTCTTTTTGATTATGGTATGCTGAATGCTGTTACTGAAGATTATCATCAGGCCCATGAAAAGTGGAAAATACTCGAACTGATCGATCATACATACAGGCATCTGGAAGACCTGTTCGCTTATATTGAATTAAAGACCCGGCCCGTTAAGGAGGAAGAAGAGGAACAGATCGATCAATATCTGACCCCGGCGGCGGCTTCTTATTTCAGGACATCCCAGAGGGTCATTGGCATGGAAGAAGAGACAAAAGAGATTTCAGAAGACGAGCGGGTGGAGGAGGCCTTTGAGGATATTAAGAAGGAATGGTTTAATTCCTTTATTCCCGAGAATTTCTTATGGAAAATGGGCGGGTTGACCAGCACAAAGCGGTTTAATATCGAAATGCTGACAGGCAAGGAAAAGCTGGATAATGTTCAAAAAAGAACAGGTATTTTTGATGGCCCTGGTCTGATAAAGGAGTTCATGAACCTTGACAGACGGCAGTTCGAAGATGTGGGACGCAGGATCGTGCAGAAATTGGGGTACACCATAGTGAAATTGAATTTCAAGCCGACGATCGCTGATTTTGTCGAGGGGGATGGTATCGATTTTGTGACAAAAGAACCGGGAAGCGGTCAGATGGTCCTTATCCAGCTCAGGCGTTGGGATCAGGGCAAGGCAGGAGAGATCCCCTTGAGGAACATGACACAGAATATGGCAGAGGAAAAGGCCAGAAAGGGGATATTTATTGTGCCGGCTGAACTGACCGAAGGGGCAGAAAAATTTCTGCAAAAGATGAAAAATATCACCGTGTTTACTGAAAGGGATATGCCCAGGCTTTTAAGAGGGACAATGGATTTCAGCCAGACCAGTCCGGGAAGTAGCGTTACCGGATCACAGCAAAAATGAACGGATCCGGTTTTTCTTTCCCCCCGCTATCTTTGGTGAATTCCAGGATAGCCACATAGACTCCGCTTAACACCAGGATACCTTTACCGTTCTTGCCGTCCCATGTAGCATTCAGGGTAGAGTCCTTAAAGTAAGGCTCGTCACTCTGGATGATCCTGACCAGATTATAGTTAATATCATATATCTTCAGGCTGGCTCTTCCGGCTTCCTTGATATCATAATAGAACCGTATGGCTGAAGAATCATCCTCTTTTTTAAAAGGGGAGGGCGCCCCGTAAAAACGGTCGGTATAGAGAGGAAAAAACTCTCCTTCTTTTTTCTCAGGTATATTGGTGGCCGTGATACGCAGGAAATTAATGAAAGGGGTTCTGTCAGGAGGTGGTACAGAATTAGCCTGTAATACAGCTTTTAACTGTATGGTTCCGCTGGTGATAAATGAGATACCATTTCTTGAGAATCCTGCTCCAGCAGGGGTATTAATTGTGTAGGTTTGCCAGTTTTGACCATTTGTAATAATAATAAAAATGCGGGGTTGAGAACCGCCACTGCTATTTGTTATTTTTGTGGAAAAATCGATGTATTCCCATTTATAATTGGATAGAAGAACAATATTTGTACTAATAACATAACCGGTAATACTTGCCGCGATGGTATCAAGTTGAACATAGTTCGTACCCAGATTTGTTACGATACGCACATTGTTCGTGCTTAAAAGATTCGATGTGCTCAAGTTTGTAAAAGGCTCATAAAAGAGTACAACCTGTTGAGCCCAGGATTCAGCAGAAAAAATGAGCAATAATGTAAACAGTATTAATAAGATCTTCTTCATCAGAAATTAATATATCACAAAATACGTAAAATTCAACTACTATTTAGTATCGGATTTTAACATATGGTTACTTAATTATATTTAACACATTATTATTACAAATTACAGAACGCAATATTTAAAAGTGACATATAGGTAATTTAACGTTTTTGGATTTTTTGTTTAATAAGTATATAAAAACGATACACCAGAAACGAAAAACCATTTAATGTCTAAACGTAGTTTGTTTCAATAAAAGTGTTTGACAAAAAAGAATGGATTAACTATATTTCGCAAAAATCGAATGAGGAGGATCCAATGGGTGCGAAAGGAAATCTTATAATAGGACAGTCTGGAGGGCCTACCCAGGTGATCAATCAATCCCTTGTGGGGGCTGTCCTGGAGGCCTTGAAACATGACAATATTGACGGGATATACGGGATGGTCAACGGGGTTCAGGGACTTTTGGACGAAAAGATCATAGATCTGAGAAAAGAGAAAAAAGAAGATCTGGAAAAAGTCGCCATGTCTCCCGGAGCGGCTCTGGGTTCCTGCCGTTACAAACCCACCCAGGAAGATTGTGAAAAGATATTCAACATCTGTAAAAAGAAAAATATCCGGTATTTCTTCTATATTGGTGGTAACGATACAGCGGAGACAGCCAATATCATCCATGATATCGCTTCAGAAGAAGGTTATGATCTGGGGATCTTTCATGTTCCCAAGACCATTGATAACGACCTGAGAGAGACGGACCATTGTCCGGGATACGGCAGCGCCAGCCGGTATGTCAGCCTTCTTTTCAAAGGCGACAATCTTGACAACCTTTCTTTAAAAGGCATCAAATTGAATATCGTGATGGGACGTAATGCCGGATGGCTCACGGCGGCGGCCGCCCTGGCAAGGGAAAATGAGGGCGATGGCCCTCATCTTGTTTATGTTCCAGAAAGGCCGGTTACAATGGAAACCATGGCGAAAGATATTGAAAAGGTCTATCAAAAGCACGGACGGGCTCTGGTCGCTGTTTCCGAAGGTTTGAGGAATACGGACGGGGAACTGATGATCAAATCAAAATTAAAGGAGCAGGATTCCCATGGCAATGTTCAGCTCAGCGGGTCCGGGACTCTGGGAGATTTTCTGTCAGCCGAGATCAAAGCCATGCTGGGAGGAAAATTAAGAGTGAGGGCGGATACCCTCGGATATGCCCAAAGGGCCTTTATGGGTGTTTATTCTGAAGTGGACGCCAGGGAAGCCAGACAGGTGGGAGAAGCGGCTGTTCGTTTTGCCGCCGGAGGTGAAACCAGCGGCAGCGTGATCATTAAGCGTCTGGGTAATGGCCCTGATTATGCGGTGGAGATGGGATTTACCGATCTTGAGAAGGTGGCACGTGTGACCAAAGATATGCCGAATAAATTTGTCACAGGAGACAATGATGTATCAAATGCTTTTATCGAGTACCTGAAGCCATTGGTAGGAGATCTTCCGCCTGCGGGAAGATTGAATTTCCATTCAATAAAATGAGAATAAGCGATGCCCAAAAAAAGATAAAAGGACATATCCCTGACCATGTACAGGAACTGGCCGGAAAATTTATTTCGTCTCATTATCAGGTCTATCTTGTCGGTGGTATTTTAAGGGATATTCTGCTTGACCGGGATTTTGACAAGAAAGAGATAGACCTGGCTACCAACGCTCATCCTGATGACGTTAAAAATATATTCAAGAAAGTAATTCCCACTGGCATCAAACATGGCACGGTCACTGTCCTCTACAAGACCATTCATTTCGAGGTGACCACTTTCCGGTTGGACGGCCAGTATTCAGATGGCAGACATCCTGACCGGATCAGCTATGCTGACACCATCGAAGAGGACCTCAAAAGGCGTGATTTTACCATTAACGCCTTTGCTTATGATCTGAAGGATCATACTTTTATTGATCTTTTCAAAGGCCTGGATGATCTGAAAAAGGGTATTATCCGCACGATCGGCCCGCCGGAGGAACGGTTCAAGGAAGATGGACTTCGTTTAATGAGGGCGATCCGGTTTTCCACCATCCTCGGGTTCAAGATCGAACCTGTAACTTTCAGGGGAATTGAAAAAAGCATTGATATGTTGCATCATGTGTCTGCCGAGAGGATCAGGGATGAACTTGTAAAGATTTTGCAGTCAGAAAAACCTTCCATAGGACTGGAACTGGCGCGCGCCAGCGGTATCTTAAGGATCATCCTGCCTGAACTATTGACCGGGTTCGGGATCGATCAGAACAAGTTCCATAAATTTGACGTTTATCATCACAACCTCTCCACCTGTGATGCGGCTCCCAAGGGGAATCTGGCTGTCAGGCTGGCTTCACTTTTTCATGACATAAGCAAACCGGCCACAAAGCAGACTCCTCAGGATGACAGCAAAGAATCCACTTTTTATAATCATGAAGTGATAGGAGCCATTGTAACCAAAAAGATATTAAAACGATTAAAATTTTCTAACGAGATCATTGAAAAAGTGATGAAACTTATTCGTCACCATATGTTCTTTTATACAGAAGAATGGACGGACTCGGCCGTAAGGCGGTTTATTCGCAAGGTGGGTCTGGACCTTTTAAAGGACCTTTTTCTCTTGCGTGAAGCCGACAGGATAGGGGGCGGGATCAAAAAGGGGAATTCCTATCATTTAAAAAAGCTGCAGAAACATATTGACCGGATACTGGAAGAAGAAAATGCGTTTTCTCTTAAGGATTTGAAAGTGAATGGTCATGATGTGATGAAAATAAAAAACATCCCTCCTTCTTCAGAAGTGGGCACGATCCTGAATTATCTTTTAGAACGGGTTCTTGACCATCCTGAAGACAATGAGAAGGAAACCCTGAAGAGACTGATCAGGGAATATCCTTTGCAGAAACCTTCCCGGAAGAAAAATAATCTTTGACATAAAGAATTTTCTGTGCTATATTATTTTATATGAATATCATATCCTTTACTGTGCTGACGTTCTACACTTCTCTATTGTTTTTTATCTTTTTTCTTTTTTCTACACTGGTGAATCTTGATAAGGATAAAAAAGGGTTTTCCTATGCTTTTTTCTTCTTTTCCCTTTCCCTGATCGTCTTTGGGCAGTATAAACTGGAAGCGTTACCAGAGAGCATGGAGATGATAACTTTCTGGGCGAAAATAAGGGGAGCCGGAGCTATTTCCCTTATCCTTTCCTTTCCTCTGGCCGTGAGGACATTTTTTAATTCCAGGTTTCCGAAAGGGTATTTTTATTTTCTAATCATCTCGTTTACGGCCTTAATGGGTATTCTTTTCCCCACCGACCTGGTTATATCCGACAAGATTATTAAAATGGGATATTTGCCGACCGGGGGACCGGGGGATTTGTATATTATATTTCAGAGCCTTTTAGCGGGTGTCATCATTTATGAGATCGTTAATTTAATCAATTTGTACCATAGTATGATCAGAGAAAAAAAATATATTGGTGCTCTTTTATTTGGTATGATCATAGCAGCCCTAACAGGTTTTTATGATCTGTTCGGGCCGTTCTTCAATTTTTCCCTTCCTACAATTCCCAGCATGATAACCTATGGTTTATTCGCCTTGATCATGACCATTGGAACAGTCTTTATCTGGAGGTATTTTGATATTCTGTATAATCTCCAGAACAGTGAAAAACAGATCAGAAAGCTGTTAGAAAAGTCAAGGATGGAGACATTAGAACTGCTGGAGTTGATCACATCCGCTGTTGAAGCCAGAGACAAGTATACAGCGGGACATTCCCGGCGGGTCATGGAATATGCTCTAAAGATCGCTGATGTTTTAAACCTGCAGGAAGAAGAGAAACGCCTTTTAAAAACAGCCTGCATGCTTCATGATATAGGAAAGATCGGTATCCCGGAATCTATACTCAATAAACCGGGAAAGCTGACAACAGAGGAGTACAGTGAGATCAAGAAACACCCTGTCATTGGCGTTGAGATATTAAGTCATTTTCATTATTTTGTTAAACTGTTGCCCTATATCTATCATCATCACGAAAGAGTTGACGGGATGGGATATCCCAAAGGCATAAAAAAAGAGCGGATCCCTTTATTATCCAGGATCATTGCTGTGGCTGATACTTTTGATGCTTTAACCTCGGACAGGCCTTACAGAAAAGCCATGCCGGTGACGAAAGCCATACAAGTTCTGGAGGATGTCAAGGGAACACAGCTTGATTCCCAGATCGTCAATATTCTTTTAAATATTATCCATCATTAAGATCTCCCCTCTTTTTTAGTTTTTCGTTCATTGTTCATAGTTCTTAGTTTTTTAAATCATGAACGATGAACCAAGAACCATGAACTAATAAATTACTTGCCAAAGAAATAAAATTGTATATAATAGGGTGACATTTATAAGGAAGGTGTCATGAATATAAAAGAATTTGTTCGTCATGAAAAAGTCCTCTTCTTAACTGTGATCGGGGTTATTTTATTTGACAAGATCACCAAGATAGCAGTCAAACATTCATTTCTTCTGGGCGAGAGTAAAAAGGTGCTGGGTAATTTTTTCCGGTTGACCTTTATTGAAAATACCGGTATCGCTTTCGGTCTTTTTTCGCAGTCCAGCCATCCTTTGAAATCGATCGTTCTTTTGATCCTTTCGCTGATTGCCTTATATTTTATTATCTCAATTTATATCAGGTCTGAAAAAACCTTTCTCTTGCAGATATGCTTTGGATTGATCCTGGGAGGGGCTTTTGGTAATGTTTATGACCGAATCGTATACGGCAAAGTAGTTGATTTTCTTGATTTTGGCATAGGGACTCACAGATGGCCTTTCTTTAATATAGCTGACTCTTCTATTACGATAGGTGTGATTATGCTTGTTATTCTTACAACATTTTTTCAACCCAAACAGAAGGATAAAAAAGCCAGAGTTAAAAAGAAAAAGCGAAAGACCTGAATAAAAGGAGACATGTTATGAGACCCGTATTGTTTATTATTCCCAAATTTGGTCCATGGGTTATGTTTTTACTGGTCATTGTATCATCTGTTCTTTTTTTAGGAATATATTTTTTATTAAAGCGAAGGGTCCAGGATATAAAGAAATTAAGAAAGGATCTGGCCGGTTATGCGATTTTTATACTTGCCGGGATCGTGGCCCTTCACTTTTTCGCGCCGGTCCCTATCAGAACCTATGGTGTGGCTGTGGCGGTGGGATTTCTGGCAGCTTTAAGTGTGGCCATGAGAATGGCTAAAAGAGTGGGAATAAAAGCTGAATATATGCTTGATTTTGGTGTCTATGTGCTTGTGGGGATCGTCCTGGGATCAAGGCTTTTTTATTTTCTCTTTTATGATCTGGAATATTTACTCAGAGCCCCCTGGCGGTTTTTTGCTTTGTGGGAAGGCGGGCTGGTCTTTTATGGTGGAGTTGTGGGGGCTGTGATAACCGGTGTCTATTATGTGAAAAAGAAGAGACTGGATATGCTGAAGATCATTGATATCGCCAGTGTGGTTGCCTTACTCGGACTTTTTTTTGGTAGATGGGGCTGTCTGGGCTATGGATGCTGTTTTGGGAAAGTGGCTTCTTCATCGTTCCCCTGTCCTATAACATTCCCGGATAAACATTTTTACGGTTTTACTCCGGCCTTTGAACATCAGTTGCTCAGAGGCCTTGTAAAAAGTACAGATAAGTTTTCGCTGCCGGTCTATCCGGTTCAGATCATGTCAAGCATCAATGCTTTAATACTTTTTTTTATTCTCACCTGGCTTTATAAACGCAGAAAATTTGACGGCCAGACAGCCGCTTTTTCACTCATGTTCTATGCTATTACGAGATTTTTATTGGAATTTTTACGTGTCAATCCCTCCTGGCTGGGTCTGACCGTGTCACAATGGATTGGTATCGTTATGCTCATACTGGGCCTGGTCCTTTATCGTCTGGCCAAGCGAAAAGCAGGGATGAACTGATGGATGAAAGGGTCGATAGATTTTATATATATAATTTTTCTTTAAAAAAAGAGAACATTGATCAAAGGCTAGACCGGATATTGATCCAGTATCTTGAGGATAATGATGATCTTCCTTTTGCTCTTTCCCGCAACAAGGTCCAGAAATATATTAAAAATGGATTTGTCCTGGTGAATGGCAGGACATGTAAACCGTCCTGTAAGATAAATAAAAATGACAGAGTGGAATTAAAGATACCCGTGGAAAGCGAACAGCCGCAGGAGAGGGAGGCTCAGAAAATATATTGTGAGATCGTTTACTATGATGATGATATCATTATAGTAAACAAGCCTCAGGGACTTGTGGTTCATCCGGCTTATGGACATTCATCAGGGACACTGGTTAATGCTATACTTTATTATTTTCCGGAAATGAAAAAAAATACAGATCTTTCACGATGCGGCCTTGTCCATCGTCTGGATAAAGACACGTCAGGCTTACTGGTCCTCGCCCGGAATGAGAGATCCCATATTGATCTATCCAGACAATTCAAGGAAAGGAAAGTAAAGAAAGAGTATGCGGCTCTGGTAAAGGGTCAAATGACAGAGAGATCCGGAAGCCTTACAACGGGCATAGGCCGTGACCCCCGTGATCGGAAAAAAATGAGAGCCACGGGTGATAAAAAGGCCTTTACCGCTTTCGAGGTCCTGGAGACGTTCCCGTATTATTCTTTTATCAAACTTTTTCCTCATACAGGGAGAACCCATCAATTAAGAGTCCATATGAACCACTTAAAACACCCTATTGTCGGAGATGTGATCTATTCGGGAAAATCTATCCCATGGGACGATCTGGGATTAATGCTCTGTGCAACGAGATTGAGTTTTTTTCACCCGACAAATAAAGAAATGGTCAGCTTTGAGATAGGTATCCCTGATCGATTTAAGATTCTTTTAAATAGTAC